>JACSSI010000521.1 GCA_014879345.1 Anaerolineae bacterium
TGGCGCGATTGCCGTGCAGGTCGGTGAAGACGGGGTCGGCGAAGTGGATGTCGGGGTGGTAGCAGGCGATCATGGCGGCGTGGTCGCGCAGTTGAAAGGCGGTGTAGAAGGTTTCGATGAGTTGTTTGTTTTCCATTTAGGCGGTTTCCTTTTCTGCCATCCAGGCGGGTTTTAAGTCATAATAAAGTACATCAGGGTCAATATCTGCGCCGTTTTCCCAGGCAATTGTGCCGCCTTCAATTTTCACATTCTTAAACAGGGCTGGATCGTTTTTGATTGGCTCAAATATGGGGCCAATCAGGAAGGGAGTCAGGTCGATTTCTTTCTGGGAGCCATCCTCAAAATCGATAAACATGTGAAAGTGATCTAGTGCAACTGCTTCTTGAACGCGCACTCTTTTTCCTAGTTTAGACATGATTTACCTCCGCAAGATTATTCCAGTGGTTCAATTTCGTTTAGAGATTGCATTTCACGCGCTAAACGCCAATTTTCTCTCAAATCGTATCGGTGAAAAGCTGCCCATTCAATGACCATGCTGTGGGCTCTTCTGGGCAGTTCACCACGTAATATTTCCAGAGTTTCAATGGTATAAACCGCTTCATGTTCGCCGTATTCCGCATGAAAATGTGGGGGAGCATGATCGTTGAAGTACATATAAATGATGATACCAAAGAAACGGCTGATTTGAGGCATCTATTTACTTACCTTAATTAGTTGCTTCTTTGGCTTGTTTAACGGCCGTTTCCCAGAGCATTTGTTTGATGGTGGCTTCAGGTAGCTGGTCGATGTTGGTGAAGCGGATGCAGCTTTTGCCGCAGTTGAGATGGCCGAGTTCGGCTTGGTGGGCGGCGACGACTTCGGTGTCCATGTAGAGACTCATGTAGTTTTTTTGTGACTTGAAGCTGCATATGAGCTGGTCTTGGGCGATGCCGGGCATGTTGTATTCGATGACTTCGCGGGCGTCGGGCAGGGCTTCGTCTATCCAGGTACGCAGGGTGGTGAGGGCGTCACGGCGCTTGTCGGGCAGGGTTTGCAGGTAGCTGTCGATGGCGGGTGATTTTTGAGTCATGGAACCTCCGTAAAAAGATAGAGATAGAGCAAAGAGATAGAGATAGAAGTTGGGTGGGTTGATAATGGGGGTATTATACAGGAAAGTGTGAGGGGAGAGAACGGCCGTTTACCGGTTGACAATCAGCAAAAAATATTGGCACAATAGCTACCATTGCGTGACATTTCTTAAGTGGGGCATGATATCTGGGAGCCAAGGACAATTCAACAATGGAAAAGCGAACGAAAGAGAATCCCTGGCAGTTAAAAACGCCGCCGCAAACATCGGACTATGAAATGTATGTGGCGGAGAAGGATGGGCAGGAAATTATTGTATGCACGGTGGGGAAGACGGTGCTGCATTATGATTACCGCTGTCTGGCTGATCTTCATGCGATGCTCACGGCGCATGGGGATTGGCTGGAATTGGGCAGCAAGGATGAAAAGCAGGAAGCGAAGGAAGGCACTGTGGAGTATTGGGGGCGCTCGCCGGATAATCCGATTGGGGGCTGGTATGGCTTGAAGAAGGGGTTCCGCGGACGGTTTGGCATGTATGTGCCGCCGTTGCTGGAGGAATTGGGGCTGGCAGAAGTGGAACACAATGCCCGAAATAATCGGATGCGGGCGATTTAGGGGAAACGGTTATTTGAGTGAGGGAAGCCAGTCTGAGGACTGGCTTTTTTGTGCGTGGGCGACTTGAAAGTATGTCGCATTTGACATACAATAGTATTCATGAGTCCTCAAGACAAACCATTGATATGGTTACGTGGTGAAATCAAAACGCCACCACTTTCTATGAATGCAAGACTAGAAGCTGGCTTTTTACTGCGGCAATTACAGCGGGGTGAAATGCTTTCTATGCCACATTCCAGACCAATGCCATCCATTGGCAACCGCTGTCATTAATTGAGGATCAATGATAAGCAAGGTACATGGCGCATTATGTATCGTATCGATGAAGATGCCGTGATCATTTTAGAAGTTTTCCAGAAAAAGAATAATCAAACGCCAGATCATATTATCGATACCTGTCAGCAGCGCATGAAAAAATATGATTTGGTCATGGGTAACTAATCAATGGATAAAGAGAAACGACAAAAATTAGAAGAAAATGGCTGGGCGGTTGGTTCTGTTGATGAATTCTTGGAATTAACGCCGGAAGAATCTGCCTACATCGAATTGAAACTAACGTTGGCTACCAATTTACGGCAGCGCCGCCGGGAACAACATCTCACGCAAGTGGAGTTGGCAAATTTAATGCACTCTAGCCAATCTCGTGTGGCGAAAATTGAAGCGGGTGATCCATCTGTCTCATTGGATTTGTTGGTGCGCTCTTTGTTGACACTTGGCGTGACGCAGAGCGATTTGGCACATATGATTTCCCCAGCCGTTTAGGGTAAATTATGGAGGATAACGGTTCTCTGTTTCCTGAGACCTGTTTGAGAGAAGAGCCAGTCTGGAGACTGGCTTTTTTTATGCGTGGGTGATGAGGGGAAACGGCCGTTGGTGAACTTGGGAACTTGGGGTTCATTATGTTATGCTTATGTTCGTGTGGCTTTTTTGTATACAGGAGCGGCGTTTATGCCAGACAGTGCATTCCAATTACCTTTAGTTTTCAAAACCTACGACAATCAATCCCTCTTTTCAGACCATTACCTGGATGAAATTTTGCAGCGCAATGGGGCCGTGTGGCTGCCAGCCGTTGAACAGGGTACTCAATTCCTGGCCTGGCTGCGCGCCAAATATGCGGCAGAAAAAGAGCAGCTTCATGACTACAAGGAATCGCAGCTAGAAGACAACTGGTTTCAAGACATCTTTAAACAGTTGGGTCACGTATGGGAAGTGCAGGCAGCCATCCCCGGTTTGACAGGCAGCACCAAAAAACCAGACTATGCCTTCTTCCCCGATGAGGCTTCGCGCAAACAAGCTGTTTCCCTGCAAAACAGCGCCGACTATGCCCAGGCGGCCATCGCGGTGGGCGAGGTGAAACAGTGGGGCGTCAATCTCAGCAAAAAGACGGGCAAACAGCCTATCTTTGATGACCAGAACCCCATGTTTCAGATTGACACTTACCTGACGCTGACGGGATTGGATTGGGGCATTTTGAGCAACGGCCGTTACTGGCGGCTGGTCAATCGTAACAGTTCACGCACCCTGGAAACCTACTTTGAAATAGACCTGCTGGCGGCGCTGGAGGCCCCGGATGAACCTAAAGCCATCGCGGTGGCGGCCTACTTCTGGCTCTTCTTCAATCAGGCATCCTTTTGCCCTGATACACACGGTCACATCTTCCTGGACGAAGCGGTCAGCCAGAGCCGCGCTTACGCCATTGCTCTGGAAGCCGACCTGCGCGACAACGCCTACCGCTCGCTGGAACAGCTTATCATCGGTTTCTTTGCCGGTGACCAGTCATTGGACAAGGACAAGCCGGCAGACCGCGACCTCGTATACCAGAACAGCCTCTATCTGCTTTACCGCCTGCTCTTTCTTTTTTACGGCGAGAGCCGGGGGCTGCTGCCCATGCACAACGCCACCTACAAAGATGAATACAGCTTGCAGCAGCTTGCCAAAAGCATCGACAAAGAGCGCAACGCCCTCGATGCCAAACCGGTGACGGGGCGTAAGAACTGGAACCGCCTGGGCGAACTGTGCCGCCTGATCAGCGGCATCGACCCGCAGTTGAACGCCGACTTGAATGTGCCTCGTTACAACGGCGGCCTGTTTGACCCGCAGCAGCACCCGTTTCTGGAACAGCATTTTGTGGGCGACCGGTCGCTGGCAAAAGCCATCGACTACCTGGCGGTGCGACGCATCATCAAGGCGGGCGGTTTGCCTGAATACCAGGCCGTTGATTACAGCACCCTCGACGTGCGCCAGCTAGGTTCCATTTATGAAGGGCTGCTGGAATACAAAGTGGTCGTGGCGGCTGAAGAGATGGTCACCATCAGCCAGAAGGGGGTGGAAACCTGGGCGCCGCTGGCGCAAAAGGGCAAGGCGAAAAGCTTTGGCGAGCGCCGCCAGCCGGGAGACCTGTTGCTGATGACCGACAAAGGGGAACGCAAGGCAACCGGTTCTTATTACACGCCCGACTATATTGTGGAATACATCGTGGAAAACACGCTGGGGCCGCTGGTGGCGCAGGCGCGTGAGCAGGTGAAAACGGAGATACGCCAGACAGGTTCTTTGGACGCGGCCGAGCGTGACCGCCAAAGCGCCGCCCGTTTTGTAGCCCATATACTCAAGCTCAACGTGCTGGACCCGGCGATGGGTTCCGGCCATTTTTTGGTGGAAGCGACCAGTTATCTGGCGCGGGCGCTGGCTACCGACGACTACGTGCAGG
>JACSSI010000522.1 GCA_014879345.1 Anaerolineae bacterium
TTTGAGTATTTTTGCCATCTCTTATGAAGCCCGCATTTTGTCGCATGAATATTTATCGTTTGATATTTTGTTAGAGCCGCTGCTGATTTGTTTGATTGGCAGTTTTTACGTTACCAATTTCACACGCTATCGTACAGAGTTCATGAAAATTATTCACGATGTGGGGCCACCGATTTATGTGTTGTTTTTCACTCTGACAGGGGCTTCGCTCGACTTGAATGTGCTGTTTGATGCGTGGGCAGTGGCGTTGATTTTGTTTGGCGTGCGCTTGTTGGGCATCTTCATCGGCTCGTTTGCGGGTGGGTGGGCCTCGCGTGACACCATGAAGCACAATCGTTACGGTTGGATGACGTATGTGACGATGGCGGGCGTGGGTTTGGGGCTGGCGAAGGAAGTTGCTGATGAGTTTCCGGAGTTTGGCATTGAGTTTGCTACGATTTTGATCGCTGTGATTGTGGTGAGCCAGCTTATTGGGCCACCATTGTTTAAGTTTGCGGTGACGCAGGTGGGAGAAGCGCATGTGAAACATGAGCCGTCTGGTTTTGGTGGGGCGCGGGGTGCTGTTGTTTTTGGCCTGTCACCACAGTCGGTATCGCTTGCGAGGCAACTGCTGGCGCATGATTGGCAGGTGAAGATGGTGTGTTTGTCTCCGGCTGACATGGAGGGCGTGGAATTCCCTGAATTAGCGATCGTCTATCTGCCAGAGGTGACGGTGGCGGCGATGAGTGAAATTGGGCTGGCGGAAGCTGATGCGATTGTGGCGATGATGTCGGATGAGGAGAATTACCAGCTCTGCGAGATGGTGTATGAACATTTTGGCACGGAGACGATGGTGACTCATCTGGATGATCGGGCGCAGTTTGACAGGTTTCATGAGCTGGGTGTTTTGGTGGTAGAACCGCAAACGGCCGTTGTCAGTCTTTTAGATCACTTTGTTCGGGCACCGGCTGGCACCTCTTTGCTGCTGGGGATGCAAGAAACGCAGGATATTGTTGATGTCGAACTGCGCAATCCTGATTTAGACGGCTTGAATTTACGGGATTTGCGCCTGCCTTTGGATGTGCTGGTTCTGTCTGTACAGCGAAACGGTGAGCGCATCATCTCACATGGGTACACGAAGTTGACAGTTGGTGATAAAGTTACGATGGTTGGAAACGTGGAAAAACTGGAAGAGGTTAGGCTGCATTTTGATGCTTAAAAATGGGAACACAGAGCGCACGGAGCGCACGGAGCTTGCACAGAGTTTCACAGAGATTTTAGATAAATATAAATATCTCTTGTTTTCTTTGTGTGTCTCTATGAATTCTCTGTGTATCTCTGTGTAACGAAAATCATGCCATTATTACCGGGGGAACTCCTTAACGGCCGTTATCGTATTACCAGCCTGTTGGCACAGGGGACGTATGGCTGCACCTATCAGGCGTATGATATCC
Organism: Anaerolineae bacterium; assembly: GCA_014879345.1. Classification (GTDB taxonomy): domain Bacteria; phylum Chloroflexota; class Anaerolineae; order Promineifilales; family Promineifilaceae. The sequence goes on from JACSSI010000522.1 coordinate 1,434, forward strand.
GGGCGGAGCGGCGGGTGGCTGTCAAAGAGGTGCTAGATGCTTCCGTGGAGACGCAGAAAGCCTTTCGGGCGGGGGCGCGTCGGTTAAGCGATTTGCATCATGAGCAGTTAACGGCCGTTCTCGACCATTTTGCGTTGGAAGACATCGGCCAATACCTCGTCAGTGAATACGTCGCAGGCGTTGATTTAGGCCAACTGTTGAAACAATATGGCCCGCTGCCCTCAGACTTGATCATCGGCTGGCTGCAAGCGGTATGTGCGCCGCTGACGTATCTCCATGAGCATGACATTCTCCATTTGAACCTCAAACCGGCCAACATCCGGCTGACACCGACTGGCGATATTAAGCTGGTAGGCGTACAGGTGCCGGAGTTGGGATTGATGGGGGGAAACGGCCGTTTATCACCACCAGAACAACAAAATCAAGCCACCTTGTCGCCCACAGCCGACATTTACAGCCTCGGCGCCACCTTGTATATGCTGCTGACGGGCGAAGAGCCGCCCAATGCGTTGAGTCGAGAAAGCGGCTTGTCTGATTTGATCCCAGCGCGGGAAGTGAACCCCAATGTGGAACCATATCTCTCGTTGGTCGCTAACCGCGCCATGTCCTTACGCGCCGACGCCCGTTATGACACGGCTACCGATTTTAGACAAGCTTTAGAACGGCCGTCTGGCTACCCAGCCACTGAATCCAGCAAACTGCGGCGCACCCCCGATGCTGACATGCCTGCGCCAACGCCGCGCCCTGTGGTACGTCGGTCTCGTCGTCAAATCGAGGCCAAAACAGTGCTAGGTTTAATCGGCCTCATCCTGGTATTCACCATCATGATTGGCACGGTAATTATTTTGAACCTGGAAAATGAAGACAACCCACCCGTCACTGAAGCAGAGGCTACTTCGACAGTGGAATCGGCCGTTATTGCCGCCTTGACACAAATCGCGCCTACGCCCACACCACTCCCTCGTCCCACAGACCTGCCCACACCCACACCAGAACCGATTATCACCGATTTGGGCAACCGGATGTTGTTTGTGCCGTCTGGTCTCTCAGTCATGGGCATTGATGATGGGGAACGGGATGAGCAGCCGGCTCGCCCCATTGAGTTAGATTCCTATTTCATTGATGAAACAGAAGTGACGGTGGCACAGTACGCCGAATGCGTGGCCGCGGGCGAATGTCGCCAGCCGTTGGCAATTGGTGAAAATTATTACGGCGATCCTAATTTTGACGATTATCCGGTGATTTTTGTGAACTGGTATGACGCGGACACGTTTTGTGAATGGCGCGGCGCTCGGCTGCCTTCTGAAGCAGAATGGGAGAAGGCGGCCACGTTTGATCCGGCCACCAAGAGCAAGTTTGTCTATCCGTGGGGCGATCTGTTTGATGGCACTAATCTCAATTTCTGTGACGTAAACTGCACTTCAGCGAATCGGGATGTGAATGTGGATGACGGGTATCGTTTTTCTGCACCAGTTGGTACGTATGGAAACGGCCGTTCTCCCATTGGCGCGTATGATATGGCTGGCAACGTCATGGAGTGGGTCAGCGATTGGTATGCCTTCCGTTATTACAGTGAAGGGTCGGATACCAACCCGATGGGACCGCCAGAAGGAGAGTTCAAATCTTTCCGGGGCGGCTCCTGGCTTTCTACTGCTGAAGAAGTGGTCTCGACGGCGCGGGCAAATTTTGATCCGCTGGTCAACCAGGCTAACCTCGGCTTCCGTTGCGCCATGACGGCGCCGTGATGGTAACTCGGTATGATATAATAAGGTTTGTAGTATGGGCATTAGCTCGGACACGCACTAAAGTGCGCACTACAAACTTATTTCGAGGAGAATTCTATGTATGCAATAGAGTTTCACACAAAAATTAAAAATGGTTTGATTGAAATTCCTCAAGAATATTGGGATCGTTTACACCAGGCATCGAGCGATGATCGGGTACGGGTGATTTTGCTTACAGTTGAAAATCCTTCAGTTAATGATGAACTTGAAGAAGATATGATCTCGAAATTATTAACCGAGCCTTTACTTGTGCCTGAATTTGTGCCTATGCGCCGCGAAGATGTTTATGAGCGAGCTTGATGAATGTTATTTTTTCGATAGCAATATTTGGTTATATGCGTTTGTTCAAAGTCAGGAAACCGATAAATTACAAATCGCGCGTAATCTGATTCAATCGGAAAAAGAAAGGGTGGCTATCAGTGCATAGGTTATCAATGAAGTGTGTGTAAATTTATTGCGTAAAGCGGGGGCTAGTGAAGATACCGTACAAAAAACAACGCGCTCTTTCTATGCTCGCTATCGTGTAATTGAACTGAACGAGTTGATTTTGTTGGAAGCTTCAAGTTTGCGTCAGCAGTTTTCTATGTCTTATTGGGATGGTTTGATTGTTGCAGCCGCATTAGCTGCTAATGCAAAACATTCTTTATTCTGAAGATATGCAGCATAGACAGGTTATAAACGGCCGTTTAACCATTCTAAATCCGTTTCTTATTGATTGATCGTTGGTGAGTTAGAAATAAATGAAATAGAAGAGCGCAAAGGATTTTATGGCCTTTGCGCTCTTTTTTGGGGAAATTAACTACTTCAAGACCACTTTGATAAACGGCCGTTTCCGTGTTTCATCATATACATACCGGCTCAAAGCCCCTTCTAATTTGCCTTCCAACCCCTCTAAATTGCCAGCATGTTGGTTCACCACCCGCGCAATGGTTTCCTCCGCCCCCAGAATGAGGTCTTCGTCCTCCATATTCGCTAACCCCTGGGACACAATTTCTGGCTGCCCCAGCACATCGCCCTTGTTATTGACACTGACAATGACCAGGAAGAAACCGTTTTCCGCCAATCGCTCTCGCTCCCGTACAATCGACCAACCCGTTTCACCAACCGCTGACCCATCGACAAAGACGTAACCGCCGGGCAGGCGTTCATGAATGACAAGGCTTTG
>JACSSI010000523.1 GCA_014879345.1 Anaerolineae bacterium
TTTGCCCCAATTGCAATACTACGCTGGCTCGTGAACAGGTGTGGGGTGACGACCGTCACTGTGAACGCTGCGGTACGCCTGTCATCAAAAAAGAGCTAGAGCAATGGTTCTTCCGCACAACTGATTACGCCGATGAATTGTTGGATTTCAGCGGTATAGATTGGCCGGAACGAGTCAAGGTGATGCAAACCAACTGGATTGGTCGGTCTGAAGGTGCTAACGTGGTCTTTAAATCGGAACGGGGCGACGATATGCCGATTTTCACCACGCGCCCCGATACGCTGTGGGGCGCAACCTTCATGGTGATGGCTCCGGAGCATCCGCTGGTAGACAAGCTGACCACGCCCGAACAAGCCGACGTCGTGCAAGCATATCGTGAAGCGGCTGAGCGCATGACCGACATTGATCGTGAATCGGCCGACCGGGATAAGACTGGTGTGTTTACAGGCGCGTATGCTATCAATCCGGTTAATAATGCGCGGATTCCCATCTGGATTGCCGATTATGTGTTGATGGGTTACGGTTTTGGCGCGATTATGGCTGTGCCTGCCCATGACCAACGCGACTTTGAGTTTGCTCGTAAATTCAAGCTGGAAATTATCCCGGTGATTGCGCCGCCCGAGGGTGAGTTGGATGCAGCTGAGATGGCTGTGGCTTACGTTGGCCCTGGGGTGATGGTGAATAGTGGCGAGATTGATGGAACGGCCGTTACCGAAGACAAAGGTCGCAAAAATCCTTCCATCGCAGTGGCTCTGGACTGGTTGGCTGCCAATGATGCGGGTGAGGAAGCTGTCAACTATCGGCTGCGCGACTGGTTGATCAGCCGCCAGCGGTATTGGGGTGCGCCCATTCCTGTTATTTATTGCCCTGATCACGGCGCGGTGCTGGTTCCTGATGAAGATTTGCCGGTGATGCTGCCGGATGAAGTCGATTTTTTGCCGACTGGTGAAAGTCCATTGAAGCTGGACGCCAACTTCCTGCATACCACTTGTCCCGAATGTGGCAAACCCTCCCTGCGTGAAACGGACACCATGGACACCTTCATGTGCTCCTCCTGGTATCAATATCGCTACCTGAGTCCTGATTACGACGAGGCGCCGTTCGACCCGAAAGAAGGTGCTTACTGGCTGCCTGTTGACCAGTACACGGGCGGCATTGAACATGCTACCATGCACCTGATTTACACCCGCTTCTTCACCAAGGCGATGAAAAAAATGGGGTTGGTCGATTTTGACGAACCGATGCTGGCGCTGGCGAATCAGGGCATGGTTTTGGGTGCTGACAATGAGAAGATGTCGAAATCACGCGGCAATGTGGTGGCGCCGGATGATTTGGTGCAAAAATATGGCGCGGACACGGTGCGTGCTTACATCATGTTCTTCACCAAATGGGATCAGGGCGGCCCCTGGAACTACGATGGCATTAAAGGGCCGCAGCGCTTTTTGAATGATATTTGGAATGTGGGAACGGCCGTTTATCAGGCTGGCAAGGTCGATAACAGCGCTACTCGTGACCTACGGCGCAAAACGCATCAAGTCATCCGCAAGGTAACACAGGGCATGGAAAACTTCTCGTTTAACACCGCCATTGCCGCCATGATGGAGTTGCGTAACTCGCTGCTGGACGCGCAAAAAGCGAAGAATGTGAGCGTTGAAGCATGGACGGAAGCGGTTGACAGTTTGATTTTGCTGCTGGCGCCGATTGCGCCGCACATTACCGAAGAACTGTGGGCGCTGCGAGGCGGCGAGTATAGTGTGCATGTGCAAGCATGGCCTGTTTGTGACGATGAAATCGCCAAAGAAGATGTGGTAGTTGTGCCAGTTCAGGTCAATGGCAAAGTTCGTGATCGTTTGGAAGTGCCGGCTGATACGTCTGAGGATGAATTGAAGGTGTTGGCGCTGGCTTCTGAAAATGTGCAAGCCCATCTGGAAGGCGCGGAACCGCGTAAGGTGATTGTGGTGAAGGGTGGTCAGTTGGTGAATATTGTGAAGTAGGACGTAGTGCGTAGTGCGTAGAACGTAGATGGAACGGCCGTTTCTATTTTGGTGGAAACGGCCGTTTTACAAATCATGTCAACCGCAGCACCAGCCCCTCGTGGGGATTGACGACGAGGCTGTTCAGGGCAACGGAGCCGCTTCGCTGCATATCGGTGGCGATGACGATGTCAGCCTGGGGTGAGCGGTGGCTTAGATCGATTGTGTGGCTGTCACCGCCGAAGTTAAGCACAATGAGGAACGAGTCTGAATCCGGGTGTGTGCGTTGGTAGGCATAGATAGGCACTTCGGCAGGCTCAGTGAGCGTTTCCACAGAACTGTAATCCCCCACACGTAACGCTGCTTCTTCTTCTCTTAAATGTGCCAATGCCCGATACAAATTCAGCATCGAAGTGGGGTCTTCGTTTTGTTGAGCCACGTTTCTTTGTTCGTAATCATCGGCTACAGGGAGCCAGGTGGTGATGCCAGCGGGGGCAAATCCGGCATTGGCAGAACCATCCCACTGCATGGGGGTGCGCTCTGGATCGCGGCCAACCACATCGGCGATTTCTGGCTGATTGACGGCTGGTGGGTCTTGGATGAATTCGGGCGGGATTGTCACATTTTCCATGCCGATTTCTTCACCGTAGTAAGTGGTGGGTGTGCCGCGCAGCGTCAGCAGAAGCATATTGGCAATCCGGGCTTGCTCTGCGCCCACGCGGCTGGCGATACGGCGCTGATCATGATTGCCCAGCACCCAGTTGGGCCAGCCATCAGCAGGCAGCGCGGCTTCGTAGGCTTCCACTAATCCTCGTACTTTCTGGGCATCCCACTCGTAGTTGATCAGATGGAAATTGAAGGGGAGATGGCACTCTGGTTGAAAACGGCCGTAATAGCTAACCAACTCATCATACGGCAGGTAAATCTCGCCCACCATCATGCGCTCGTCATATTCATCTAGAACGCCGCGCATTTGGCGCACGATGTCGTGGATGCCGGGTACATTTTGTGTGTAGATATGCTGCAAACTGCCAAACGGATCGACGCCGTTCCAATCCGGGTTGGTGGGCTCGTCCCGCAGTTGCTCATCCTTAAGCATAAGCCAAATGACATCGACGCGGAAGCCGTCAACGCCTTTGTCTAGCCAGAAGCGCATATTATTCAGCATAGCTGGCAGCACACCAGGGTGGCGGTAGTTGAGTTCTGGCTGTTGGGTGACGAATTGGTGCAGGTAATACTGACTGGTAGTTTCATCAAACGTCCAGGCGGGACCGCCAAAGAAACTAAGCCAGTTATTGGGCGGTCCGCCATCCGGAGCCGGATCACGCCAGATATACCAATCTCGCTTGGGGTTGTCGCGGCTGCGGCGGCTTTCTTTAAACCATTCATGCTCATCAGAGGTATGGTTGGGTACGAGGTCGAGAATGAGCTTCATATCTCGGTTGTGAACCTCTGCCAGGAGCGCATCGAAATCAGCCATCGAGCCAAACATGGGATGTATGTCCACATAATCGGCAACGTCATAACCAAAATCGTGCATGGGAGATGGATAGATGGGAGAAAGCCAGATTGTTTTTACGCCAAGCGATTTGATGTGGTCTAACCGCTGCCGGATGCCATTCAAGTCACCGATGCCGTCGCCGTTGCTGTCCTGGTATGAGCGTGGATAAATTTGATAGATGATGCCAGTTTGCCACCAGAGGTATGCGTTTTGCATGTTGTACTCCTTGTTATCCTTTTGTTTGGCGCTGTAGTGTAATGCTTTTCTGATTATATCTTGCTGTGCCTTGTTGAAAACGGACAAAATGATTAGAAACAGGTTGATGATTGATGTATTTCTTCAAGAGAAAACCGGTTTGACCAATCCCTAACCCTGTTTTATAATTTTTCTGTGAAACCCCACGTTGGGAAATCCGTAAATAGGAACAATGACTGCATGATGGCAGGCAAAATTAATCGGAGAAATTCATAGGGCCATGACGGAAAAATCCGCTACGGAACCAACCGTTAGCTGTCCTCAACATGTAAGCCAGGGCTTCAGGGGGGATACTGTCCTTGGCTGACCCACTTTCAGAACCTCCTGATTCTGATCAGGAACCCCATTTAGGTGATTGCTTAAAGTTATATTGGGTGCAGGTCTGGCGTGATTGCCTGCCTGCTATTCGTTTGCCATTCTACATGGTGCCATGCTGCTTGGACAATGTCGGCAGTAAAGAGTGTTAAGAGCTTTTAGGAGAACATGACCGCAATATTTTTTATAACGGCCGCTGTGGCATTGATGATTTTTTTCAATGCTTTATATGTTGGTGCTGAGTTTGCTACCGTTTCTTCCCATCGTACCCGGGTTAGCCAGATGGCTGCTGGTGGGAACAAGATGGCGGTGCTGCTGCTGCCTATCATGGAAAATC
>JACSSI010000524.1 GCA_014879345.1 Anaerolineae bacterium
TGGCATATCACTGAAATGGAAGAATGGGACGAAGATTATTTCAATATGGATGTGCAAGCATTCATTGAAATCAAGGAAGATAGGCTGGGAGCTTTTCAATTTGGGTTGGTCTCAGGACAATTGGATGGAGAAGTTGAGAAAGTGGGTAACAAAGAACGCTTTTTCTTCACCTGGGAAGGGTCAGATGAAATGGATCCCGTGTCAGGCAGTGGGTGGTTAGCTTTGAAAACCCGAAACACCCTCGAAGGTAAAATAAAATTCCATTTGGGTGACAGCTCTATGCTTTGGGCAAAACGTGTTGAGTAAACAGGTCAGGTTAGTTCGTCTAACTGACCGGAGATTGGCAAACAGGGTGTGGCTCGGATAGAAATCCGGCCACAGCGGCAAAATGAAGACCGCGCTGGTGCATGAATAATGATTAAAAAGGCTCAATATTATGCCTGACATGAAACTAAATCTGTACGAGAATGCAATTGACTCCATCAAACATGCTTTGGAACATTACACAAGCGATTCTGATTTAGAAAGGCGCTATAAGTATACAATCCTGCATTTGTCACAAGGAGTAAATCTGTTACTTAAAGAACGTCTTAGCATGGAGCATCCAAATTTCATCTACAAAGATGTAGCCAAACCCGAAGGGAAAACCATAGATGTTTATACAACTATTGAAAGGCTCAAGGGAATAATTGGTCTTGATTTAGGTGATGCAGAAATCGCCATACGTAACCTTGCCAAAGATAGAAACCAAATTGAACACGCTGCGATTAGCATAACAAAACAACGTGCCGACAACATCATCGGGCAAATAGTACCGTTCTTGGTCGTATTCGTGAATGAGATACTCGGACGCAGATTTATTCTTGATCCAGCGCATAAAGATATTCTCTTAAATATTGAAGGCTATCGGCAAGGCGCAAAGAGAGCGGCAAAAAGTATGATAAAAAACAAGGATGCCACAGGTGTTTTTTGTGAGGCGTGCCAAGATACGACTGCGATTTACACAAGTGAGCAAGATGGATTAACATCGTATAGTGTTCAATGTTTGGCCTGCCTTGAACAGATTGAGCATGGCGTATTATGCCAAGAATGTGGACAAAAGAATAAGGGTCAAATACATCCTCACTTAAGCTATTGTGCTAAATGCCGGAATAAAATCGTTAGTGAGTTTCGTTTTACTGGCTATTCCGAACATGCATTATTTGCTGCTGAAGTTAGAAGATGGTTTCAAAATCATGATTATTCCATTACTTATAATGAAATGTGGCACATGGTTAGGAATATATCTATGGCTGGTTCCAGTTCACCCAGTTTCATACAGACCCTATACGACAATGGCGTTATTGATTTTGATCATCCGTCAGACAAAAAGATTTACGAAGCAAAACTCCGTTCAGGTGTACACAAATCGTCAGGTCATTTCAACTTAAATGATAGATTTAAATGGACATGGGATGATGATGCACGCCCTACAGTCGATGCAACAGAGCCACTACCCAAGACCCCCTAATTTCCATCCCTCTCTAACGCCCCCCACTAACCTCCGCACGACCCGTCATGCCCGGACGTAAATCCAACTCAGCCGCATCCAACTCAATAATCACGGGGAAGGTCGCCGCATCGCCCACGAGGCCGGTGGCCTGTGGCCCAATGCGCAGCACGGTGCCGGTGAGAGGCGTGTCGGGGTACGCTTTCAGCACGATGCTCACGGCTTGGCCTGGCTCGATTTGCGCCAGGTCGCGTTCGCTCAGGTTGGATGTGTGGAATTCCAGGGCGGCCGTGTCAAACAGCGTCACAAAGGGAGTGCCCGCGCCGACCATCGTGCCGGGGGCAGGGTAGGCGGCGAAGGCCAGCACCTCGCCCGCGATGGGCGCAAACAACTGCACTTCGCTCAACTGCCGCTCGATGTCGGCGATGGCGAGGTGGGCGCGTTCGATTTCCAGCGCCAGCAGCGGACTGACGCCGCGCTGCAATTTGGCGATGGCTTGCTCGGCCAATTCCTGGTCGATTTGCAAGCTTTGGGCAGTGTAGGCGCTGCTGTTACCGCTGTTCACCGTGTCGTTATACTGCGCTTCGGCGATAATCAGGTCTTCTTCGGCTTGCTGCAAGAAGCGGGCGTAGTTTTCGGCGATTTCTGGCGGTTCCCAATGGCGGTCTACCGCTTTTTGGTATTCGTAGGCGGCGTCGGCGACGCGCTGTTGGGCGCGGCTGAGCGAGATGGAGGCACTGATCAGACCCGCTTCCGTGCCACCGGCGTAGTTTTGGTTCAACTGAACCTGGATACGCTCCAGATTGAGCTGCGCCTGCGCCAGATTGTCTTCTAAATCTTGCTCGGCGTTTGCCAACTGGATTTGGGCAGAGGTCAGATTGGTCTGGGCGGTGAGCAATTGGCGGTCGAGTTCGGCGGTGTCGAGTTCGGCCAGTAAATCACCTGCGGCGACCACATCACCGGGCTGCACGTATACGTCGAGCAGTTCGCCGCTGGTGCTGAAGCTCAAGACCAGTTCTGGATTAGATGCCACAATCTGCCCTTCTGCCAAAATGGTGACGCCTTCTTGTCGTTCAGGCGTGGGAATGGCAGCAACGGCCGTTGCCGTGGCACTAATCTCAGCCTCAACCGTGGCATCGGGTGTCGGTGGTTCTGGTCCATTCTGGCAGCCAAGGAGAACGGCCGTTAATAACAATAAGAGTGCGAATAATCGTTGTTTCATCATAATTTTTGTCAGCCAAAGATTAAAGAATGAAGATTAAAGAGAGATCGCGCCCCCCCCATCTTCAATCTTTAATCATCAATCTTTCCTACATCCGTAAAATCTCAATCGCTTTATGCTTCACAATGCGCCGCGCCGAGAACGTCGCGCCCAGCACACTGGCGAGCACCACCATGAACACAATGAACGGCATGACAGTGGTATCAATTGCCAATTTGTAGGGCTGCTGCTGGAGCGCTTTCTCGCCGATGGTGAACAGATAGGCCATCGTCGTGCCAGCGGCGATGCCCGCCAGCGCCGCCCCCAGCGTCATCGCAATCGCCTCGATGATGAGCATCCCCGTCAGCTCCCACGTTCTCATGCCAAACGCCTTCATCATGCCAATTTCCAGCCGCCGGGCATAGATGGTCACATAAATGACGGCAAATACCCCGAAAACGGCCGTTGTGAAAGAAATCCCCGTCAGCGCCAGCAAGAAAATCCGCTCCGAAGCCTGGCCACGTTCAGCCGACTCCAGGCGCACATCGGCCAGTTGCGGCCAGATGCGATTTTTGCTGTTGTACCGCTGGTTGATTTCCGCCTGAACCTCTTCGGCGACGGCATCGGGCGTCAACGTGCCTAGCACCCGCGTAAAGGAAGGAGCGTCGAAGCCAGGTAGCGGCAGATTGGGTTCCGTCGAGAGGCGCTGATGACTCTCCAGCGACATGAGGATGGCGCTGCCATACTGCGCCGTCGTCCGCGCCCGGCCAATCTCGTTGAAGCCAGGGATGCGCCGGGCAATGCCCACCACCCGCGCCTCAACAATATGGTCAAGCCCTTCGCCCGACAGCTTGACAATCCCGCCCAGTGGCACGGCCAAATGCTGCGACAAGCCTTCGCTGATAATCACCGTCTCCGGCTGTTCCAAAATCGTTCGCAGCGCCGATTCATCGCCGCCGACAAATTCCATCATGTCGGCGTAGACCACGCTGTTGAGGTCGCCGCCCAGCCCATAGGCGGTGACGGGCGCACGGCGCATGCCCACAGAATCGGTGGCGTCAGAGCTAAAGGGGCGGGTGACGCCGACCATCTGGTCCACGCCGGGAACCGTCCCCAATTCATCAGTGAGAAAACTGGGACGCAGCCAGTAAGACTGGGCTTCTTCTTCGCTCAGGCCCCAACTGCCCCAACTGTTGACGTCGAGCGGCGCACCCAAGCGTAAAAAGACATCGGTTTCCAGATTGGCGTAGCTCAGCGCCGACTGCGTTGCCAGGAAACTGGGCAGCACGCCGCTGAACAGCACCAACATGGAAATGAGCGTATTGCGCAGTTGACCGCGCCCCACGTTCCGTTTGGCAAAATAGGTCAGGCGCGGCACGAGCAGTCCCATCACAAACAGATTGAGCTTCTCCAACGGAATCGTCAGGATGAAAAAGATCATGCCGATGCCCAAAATCATCAGCAGCAACGCGCCAAAAATAAAGCCTGCTTCCAGCGCCGGACTGCCGAAGGTGCTCATCACCTGTCCGCCCGCAATCAGACCAAAGCCCAGCATCAGCAGCCAGCCCAGTCCAAAAATGCGCAAATTGGGGCCGCGCTCACGAAGTCCCGCTAAATCTTCTAACTGGATATTGTCGGCCACGCTGGGATTGATGGCGTAAATGACCTTCGTTTTGGAAGCGTCTTGCGC
>JACSSI010000009.1 GCA_014879345.1 Anaerolineae bacterium
TGTCTAAAAATTATGTGGCGCAGATTGGACCAATCTTAAAGATTGGTCCAATCTAAAAAACGGGAAGTAATATTTAGACGGTTACTTAGCTGCAAGCCTGGATTAAACTTCAGAAATGAGTCCAACTCAATTCCGGCGATACCAGAACCAGGCCGAAGCCCAGGGTGGTTTATCCTCAACTTGTGTTTTTCCGAGGCGCACATTTTCTAATGTAAACTGGGTGTTGAACAATTCGTAGACTGTCTCTTCATAGATGCCACGCCCTGGCACGTCCGCTTTATCATCCCGTAGATGAGCAAAGAGCACGTATTGCCCGCCTGGTTTCAGCAGCCGGTAAACCCCATCCCGATAGCGCCGCAAGTCAGCGTTATCTAAAGCGTGCATACAACCCACATCGATAGCCAGATCAAACGAATCGCTCAGGAAGCTCATGTCTGTGACCCGCCCCATGTGGAATTCTACCTGGTCAGATACACCTTCTCGCTCAGCACGGGAAATGGCACCGGCAATAGCCAGGGGAATGAAATCAATGCCATCGACCCGCCAGCCTTTTTTTGCCAGGTAAATAGCAGAACGGCCGTAGCCACAGCCTAAATCCAACGCCCGTCCTGGCGGCAGTTTTTCAGCTAAAGCGATGATCTCCGGTGGAGGCAGTTCTTCACCCCACGGCACTTGTCCAGATTCATAACGTTCCAATAACCGATCATAAATGTCCTGATCACGCATCGTATCATCCTTTGCCCGAATCTAGCCCTTCCCTGCGCATAGTGTAACATGAAACGGCCGTTTCTCAGTAATTCAGCCGTCATCGGTTTGGAACCTCCAGCAGGTTCGTCTAAAATCCCCCCATGAAAACCACACAAAAAAACAATCCCCTCATCGTCGGCTTCGTTGCTGACCTCATGTTTACCCCACGCATCGCCAACGTCGCCCACCACCTCAACTACGACATCACCTGGATCGAATCTCCAGCCGATTTAGGCCAGCCAGCCACAGACCTGCCTCCAGAAACACGCGGCGAATCACTTCATGGGCAAGAAGGGCATCTCTTCGAGCAACTCACAGCCTGGCAGCCCGCCCTGCTTCTCTTCGACCTCAACAACAATGCCATTCCCTGGCGACGTTGGATAGCATTGCTCCGTTCCTCTGCCGCCACACGTCGCATTCCCATCCTCTGCTTTGGCTCTCATATGGATGTAACTGCGATGTCGGATGCAAAAAACGCTGGGGCAGATGCCGTCCTGGCACGTTCCCGTTTCACCGCCAACATGCCAGAACTTATCCAACAATACGCCAAACACCCCGATCAAGACGCCATAAACAACGCCTGTCAAGAACCCCTGTCAGCCCTTGCCAGACAAGGCATCGAAAAATTCAACGCCAGACAATACTACCAATGCCACGACGACCTGGAAGAAGCATGGAATCAGGACCAAACGTCTGGGCGAGACCTGTATCGCAGCATTCTTCAAGTAGGGATTGCTTTGTATCAAATCGAACGAGAAAATTATCGGGGGGCTGTCAAAATGCTGCTGCGTGTGCGCCAATGGCTAGAGCCGCTGCCAGATGTGTGTCGTGGCGTCAACGTCGCCAGACTGCGCCAAAATACTCAAACCATCCACGATGAATTACTAAATTTAGGGGAAGAAAATCTTTCAAATTTCAATTGGGATTTGGTCAAGCCAATCGAGTTCAATCTGTAGATGAGGTTAGTCCAATCTTGATGAATATTAAAAATTTATTTCGGTAATAAACTTGTCATTCCCACCCCCGTCTACACGAGGGCAGGCTGAAGGTGGAAATCCATTTGCCACCACCTGTGCCACGCCCACCTTCGCGGACATGGCACAATTACCGATTTATTTTCTTAAGTTCCTTGAAAGTTGGACTAACCTGCTTATTAGGCTGCCGCTTTGCGCCGTGCCAATCTGCGGCGTATCAATTTTTCGATTTCAACAGTAATGAAGACAACCGTGCTCAAAACCAATGCAAATGCTAAATCCTTCAATGGCAACTCAACAGTCTTAAAAATGTTCTGCAGGAATGGCACATAAATAAGTGCCATCTGCAAAATAAATGTAGTCGCTACAGCCAACAGCATCATACGGTTAGAGAAAAACCCAATCTTGAATATCGAATCTGTGTTTGACCGGATTGCCAACGCATTGCCCATTTGGGCCAATGTCAATGTCGTAAAGACCATCGTCTGCCACACCGTTCCAGATGTTTCAGGTGCTGCCGGATCGTAATAGAAATAACCCACAAGCAATGAAACCAGACCCATCAGACTGCCAATCCACAGAATACGCCAACCCAAGCCTCGGCTAAACAAGCTCTCTTTGGGATGGAAGGGCGGCCGTTCCATAATGCCCGTTTCCCCTTGTTCGACAGCTAAAGCCAAACCAGGCAACCCATCTGTTACCAGATTGATCCATAAAATTTGGAGCGGCAACAATGGCAGCGGCATGCCCAAGAACGGCGCACACAGCATCACCATCAGTTCACCCGTGTTGCTGGAAAGGGTATATTTGATGAATTTGCGGATGTTGTCAAAAATGACACGTCCTTCTTCCACAGCAGCAACGATGGTGGCAAAGTTGTCATCCAGCAAGACCATTTCAGCGGCTTGTTTAGAAACATCAGTACCAGTAATGCCCATCGCCACCCCTATTTCAGCCCGCTTGAGCGCTGGCGCATCGTTCACGCCGTCACCCGTCATGGCAACGACCTGGCCGTTATTTTGCAGGGCGTTGACGATGTTGAGCTTGTGTTCCGGTGAAACGCGGGCATAAACGGAGACTTCTTTCACGACTTTTTCAAGTTCAACCATATCCATCGTGGCTAATTCTTTGCCGGTGATGTATTTGTCGTTGTCGGTGATGCCCAGGTCTTGGGCGATGTTAAGTGCAGTCAACGGATGATCGCCGGTTATCATGACGGGGCGAATACCGGCCGTTTTGGCTGTATGCACGGCATCTTTTACTTCAGGACGCGGCGGATCAATCATGGCAACTAGACCGATGATGGTGACGCCTGACTCAACGGCCGTTTCGTCAGCAATTTCTGGGCCATCCAAAGGTTTGAAAGCAACACACAATACCCGTTGACCTTGTGAGGCGTACTTGGCGTTGGCATCCAGTATTCGCTGCCTTACTCCATCATCCAGGGGCAAGACAGTATCCGTTTCACCTGCCCAAAGTGAGTCTGCAATTTCTAACAAGCTGTCTACAGCCCCTTTGGTGAAGGCAATGTACTCGGAAGGCGGCTGCACTTCAGCACCCTCAAGTTTTTCGATGCGGTGGATGGTGGTCATCCGTTTTTTCTCAGAGGTGAACGGAATTTCGTTGACACGCGGCCAGCGGTCTTCCAGGCGGTGTTTTGTATATCCCATTTGTGAGGCAGCAACGACGAGTGCGCCTTCGGTCGGATCCCCAATGGTGCGCTCCTGACCGTCTTCCATTTGCAAGACGGCATCATTACACAAGGCACCTGCTTTGATTAACAAACTCAAAGTACGGCTGTGGGGCATGGCACTTTCTTTTAATTCGGCATCCATGATGGCACCCCGTTTGTCGATGAGCGCGTTCATTTCTGCCGTTTCGCCGGAAACGTCAAGCACTGTCACTGTCATGCGGTTTTGGGTAAGCGTGCCGGTCTTGTCGGAGCAAATGACGGTAACGGAACCGAGGGTTTCGACAGCAGGCAGACGCCGAATCAGGGCATGGCGTTTGAGCATTCGCTGCGAACCAAGCGCTAATGTTACGGAGACAACGGCGGGTAAGCCTTCCGGCACAGCAGCAACGGCCATGCTAATACCCACGAGGATGAGGTTTAGCCAATCTTCACCCCTTATCAAGCCAAGTACGACAACAATGGCAATAATGCCTAATGCAACCCATCCCAGGGTAACGCCAAGTTTTCCCAGTCGTTTTTGAAGCGGGGTTTGTTCTTCATCCACATTTTGGATGAGGTCGGCAATGTTGCCCAACTGGGTTTTCATGCCTGTTTCGGTGACAACGGCCGTTCCCCGCCCATAAGCAATCGTTGTCCCCATAAAAACCATATTTTTCTGATCACCCAACGTCAGATGATCGCCAGTCAGCCCTTTGGTAACTTTTTCAACAGCTTCAGACTCGCCCGTGAGAGCGGCTTCTTCAATTTTAAGGTTAACACTTTCCAGTAAACGGCCGTCGGCTGGCACCAAATTACCGGCTTCAAGCATAACAATGTCACCCGGTACAATATTTAAGGCAGATATTTCTTCAAAACGGCCGTCGCGCCGCACCTTCACAATAGGCACAGAAAGCTTCTTCAAGGCCGCCACAGCTTGTTCTGCCCGATATTCTTGAGTAAACCCGATCACTGCATTTAGCACCACAATCGCCAAAATAATAATGACATCTACTTCTTCCCCTAAAAATAGGGAAACCAGGGCAGCGATGAACAAAATAATGACCATGGCATCTTTAAACTGATCCAGCAAAATCAGCCAGGGACTTTTAGCACCCTTTTCAACTAATTCATTGATGCCATATTGCTCTAAACGTTTTTTGGCTTCTTCCGTACTAAGTCCATCAGAAGGTGAAGTTCCTAACTGCTGCACAACCTCTTCAGATTCTAATTTGTACCAATTACTCATTGAGTTCCTCTTTTGCGTAAGTGCGTGCTGAGGTAATGAACAGATGCACACATTTTTACTGTTTCAGTGCCATAAGTATATCAAGATGTATAAAAACGATCATACGCAATCATAAGGGCTTTTAGTATAATGCTACCCTTGCATATTGTTCCTCAACCATAAACAGAATAGTTTGCATCTCAAAACACAAATCTAAAGCAACATCCTAACCTGGAGGCAACAAAAAATCATGGTTAATACTTATATACCAGAAAGAGCTATGTTCATCTACGCTCATCCCGATGATATTGAATTTGGTGTGGCTGGAACGGCCGCTCTGTGGGCTAAAAACGGCAGCAAAGTTACTTACGTCATCATCACAGACGGCAACGTGGGCAGCCATGAAGCCGATATGACAGCCGAAAAACTGGCACAAATCCGCCGCGCTGAACAAACGGCCGCGGCAGACGTTGTCGGTGCCTCTTGCATCTATTTAGGCTACCACGATGGCCTGCTGCAACCCACTATGGAACTGCGCAAAGAACTGGTACGGCTCATTCGCAAACACCAGCCAAACGTGGTTGTCTGTGGCGATCCGACTCTTTATTTTCCCAGCGGGGATAATTACATCAACCACCCCGACCATCGTGCCGCCGCCCAAGCGGCTATTGATGCCGTCTTCCCGGCGGCCGAAATGCACCTGCTTTACCCTGACTTAGATGCAGAAGGGCTGCCGCCACACAAAGTGAATTACGTCTATATTTCCTGGCCGCAAAAAGTTCCCAATTACTATGTGGATATTACAGAAACCATTGATTTGAAAATTGAGGCATTACGCCAACACGTCAGCCAGCTTGGCGATTGGAATCCAGAAGAACGAATTAAAGAGTGGAATAGTGGCTCCGGCAAGCAAGTTGGATTTAAATACGCGGAGTCATTCAGAAAAATCACATTGAAAGAAGTTGAATCATCTTAAGCAAAAAAAGAGGGACATCGTTTGATGTCCCTCAAAAATATCTTTTCTAAAAACAGTTAAATAATCAGTGAGCCATACTCACAGATAAACATTCAGAAACCACCCGATTTAACTCCCAGGTGCTCACAGGTTGAGACATAAACCGATTGGCACCTTTCTGAGCCGCCACCTGAGACGCCTGTTCTTGCCCTGTAGCGGAGAGCATAATAATGGGTAGATTCTTAAATTTTTCTTTGGATCGCACTTTTTCCATCAACGTATAACCACTCATCTCTGGCATATTGAGGTCAGTGATCATCAAGTCAACCGAGGTGCTTTCCAATTGTTCTAAAGCATCAGAGCCGCTGTCCGCTGAAATAGTGGTGTGGTTAATTCTCTGCAACATCAGCGTTAAGAGTCTGTGGATATGGGGGGTGTCATCTACTATCAGAATTTTAGCCATTTTCGTTTCCTGCCTTCCAACTAGCTACAAAACACAAACAGAAAGTTCTGTGTTTTTGTTTTGTACTTGGTTTTCCTAATACCAATACTGCTAAATTAGCACTTATTTCTGTCAACAGAACTTACGAGTAAAGAATTTTGAGGATACACAAAAAAAGCAAAAACAAATCAATATTGCTTTACAAGGCGCCAGTGATTGTTGCCTGGTTCTGGGTAATAATCCACCTTGTCCATCAACTGGTGAACAAGAAAAAGACCATACCCACCCGTTTGGGGTTTAGTCAGGTCTGGAGCGGAGACAGTGCTTAAATCGAAGGAACGGCCGTTATCACCCAATTCCACAATAAACCGTCGCGGCTCTTCAACCAACGTAAACGCAACCTCAATCCGGCCAGACAACCCAGCATACGCATGTTCAACAATATTGGCACATGCTTCATGAACAGCCAGTTCGATATTATAGATAAGCGTATCCCTGTCAGACACATTACTCTCATTCGTAATCAAGGCACGAATACACGTCCCAACTACATTAAGAAACTTGTGCTGAGCAGGCACCGTAAGCCGAATCACATCAGCTTTCAAGTAAACTTCATTTATGCTTTCCTGATTTTTACGAGCTGCGTTCACGCATTAAACCCCTTTAAGAACAACCAACGTTTGATCGTCAGATTGTGGTTCACCACCACTAAACTGTTCCACAATTTGATGCAATCGCTTTGCCAGAGAATAAGCTGGCAAGTCCACAAGCGTTTGCACTAAAGCCGTTAATTCATCATAACCAAATTCTTTACCATCACGATTTCGTGCTTCGCTAAACCCATCCGTTGCCACCACAAGCAAATCACCTGGGCCAAAATTCAGACTATGATCCTCAGATAAACTAATCGGCATAATGCCGACAGGCATACCATCTGCCTGAAGAAGACGGGCCTTCCCATTCATAGGGCAATAAATGACAGGTGAATGACCTGCATTCGCATAAAGCAACTGCCGCTTTTCGGGATGATATTGTCCTACAAAAACCGTAGCAAACATGCTCAGTTCCGTGAAATCATCGTATAACTCTTCATTGGTACGCCGTAAAATCAACTCCGGTGACGGCATCATTACAACATTCGTTTTTGTGCGAATGACAGTGCGTGTCATTGCCATCAGAAGTGCCGCCGGAATGCCCTTACCCGAAATATCGCCCACCGAAAAGGTAAAGGGCTGATCTCTCCGCATTATGAAATCGTAAAAGTCACCACCCACTTGAGACGCAGATCGAGAAGATGCCCACAAATCTATACCCTCTACCCTTGGCTGATTTTGTGGAATAAGGTGATCTTGAATACGTTTTGCCAGGTCCATTTCTGTCTTAAGCTTGGCCTGTTCCATATTCAACTGGTACATGATCACATTTTCAATTTGTGCCCCAGTAAATTCGGCAACTGCTCTCGCTAACTTGATATCAGGCGAGGTGAACTCCCCATCCAATTTGTTTAACAAACCAAAAACTGCCAATTGTGCATTGCGCACATTGATGGGCACCAAAAGAATATTGCGTAGATTGGAATCTTTTACTTCGCCCAGAACATTCTCTTCTTCTACGATTCTACGACACAAGAAACCATGATTAGAAGCCACAAGTGCATCTATATAGTTTTGTTGCACATCATCTTCAAGTATGGGGTGAGGGAAATATTCAATTATTGGGGGTCGATCTCCCATCTCAACCAGGAAGAATGCCCCTTCAACTTTTAACAGACGTGTTGTCTCCAAGGCTAATCTTGCTAATGTTTGATCAATTTCCAAGAAGTTACGGGTGGCTTGGGTAAGTTCGTATAAAGCCAGCAATTGATCCTGGGTGTCAATGAGATCAACAGCCATACTGTTTAAATCTCGTTCAAGGCGGGCTATTTGGGCAAGTAAATTAGCCTGTGCTTGTAGTCTCTCCTGGTCAGGTTTTGAGTTCAAGCCGGTAACACGGAGTTCCCCCACTTTGATCGCATCTACTTTTATTTCTTGAATGAGGGGGTCATTTCCCAAGTAGGAATTTTGAGGCCAAATTTTTAGAGGTAAGTCGTCTGACCAGATAGAAAAAGAGGTGGCTCCAGCACTCAACCAATCTTCAGCCAATGCTTCGATCTGATGTTGTTGGTTGGCGAGAATAGTAGTTAACATAAATAGTTTCAGTCTTTAATTGGCAAATGCTTTTACAGCCTCGGTTTCTTGAGAATACACCTCAAAAAATCTATCCAGGCGAGTTAATTCAAATACCATACGCACTGATTGCTGCACGCCACACAGGCGAAGATCACCATTGAGCTGGCGACAGTTTTTTACGCCCTGTACGAGCGTCGCTAATGCGGTTGAATCTACGAAATCAACACCTTGCAAGTTCACCACGATATTCGCAGGTTCTTTTGCAGCCGCTTCTTCAATCCATTGACGGACTTCGCCGGCTGTGTATGTGTCAAACCGTCCCGCGAGTTCTAATATTTGTACATTATTAGCAGAACGCAATTTGAGTTCCATTCGATACTTGCTCCTTTAAGGTAGGGCTTCTATATTTTTTGTTTGAATTATTTTCCAACTATTTGAACGACGACGCCAGGCAGAAGGGGTTTGTTTTAATATTTTCAAGTCTTCCCGCCATGATCGGATGGCTATATAGTAAGCATCCGCTATTAAAATGTCATCCAGGTTGCTTTGTGGATTGGTTTGCAGATACCACATGCCAGTAAAACCAGGTGTATGGTCGTGCCGTTTTTGCTGCCATACTTCGCTGATTTGTTTGATTTCTTCTGGTTTTAATGGCTTTACGCCTACCAATCTCAAATCCCCTTTCAACACATTCCATAGTTCTGGCAGTCGATGCCCTTCCCATTTTTCTAACCAGTGTCCTAGGGGGGTATAACGGCCGTTTTCCTTCCGTGTATAAAAATGCAGCAACTCACATGACTTTAGCGATGCGGTATCACCATCATGCACCACAGTCGCCCAGCCCCCTACCCGTGATACCCGCTTAAATATATGCCCACTTGTCAGGAAAACCAATAGACCTAAAGGCACAGTGAGTATAAGTGTCAGCAAAATCAAAACAAAAGCCAACACAAAATCCCAAATCCGCAATAGCTCATTGTCTAAAATGGCCGTATGCGCTCTGTCAAGTAAAAAATAATCCACAACCTCTGTGCTTTCAGAAGTTAGTGAATCGATAACAATATTCTTATCAACAAAACGACTTTCTATATTAACCAATTGCCCGACATAAGTATGATCTAAAATGGTACTCTGACTTATCGTGGCATCATCATCAATAACCACATACGAACCAATCACCACGTCTGGCCCCAACTCGACATCAGAGCCTACCTGGCAATTTCTGCCCACATACACAGGTGGCGTGAGCCGGACGGTGGGGTGAATCATATGATTTCGTCCCACCCAAATCCCCGGTGAGATTTGACGTGCTTCCAGTGAGGGATTTTTTAACGCGGGCAGGCCATTAAGCGCAGATTTGTTACCGGATGCGCTATTAAGTATGTGGCGCTGCGCCTCATGATAATCCGGGAATGTCGCAATAGGGTTCCAGTAACCCTCAATTTCACAACCACGCACAGTGATGCCAGCAGCCATCAAACTCGGCAGTAATTGCGTATAAATATCAAAGGGTGTTCGATCTGGAATATGATCAAGCACTGCTGGTTCAAAGATGTAAACTCCGGTGTTATACCAGGTTTTTCCCTCATCAACAGTGAGGTTTTTCGCATCATCTAAACAGACAATTGAGGCGGTATCGCTGCCATGAAGATGAACCAACATAGTAGCAATACTTTGATTTTTACGATGCGCTGCAACAACCGCTTCTATATCAAAATCTATTAGCATATCACCAGGAATGACAACAATTGTTTGCGAGCCAGCCGCTTGGGCCCATTTTAAAGCACCTGCTGATCCCAGTGCATCTCGTTGCAAGAGGTATTCAAACTCAATGCCCCACCGCTGCCCCCGGCCGAAATATGCTTCTACATTTCCTGCCAAATGGTAGAGACTGACTGATATGTTTTTAACATTTTGGCGTGCTAATGATTCAACCGTGTAAAGCATGGCAGGTCGATCTACCACAGGAATCATGGGTGAGGGAGTTTCCTCTGTTAAAGGCCGTAGTTTATCTGTTTCGCCTGTCGCTAACAGCAAAATTTGAACGTTTTCCATTTAGGTGACTTCTATAATTTATTGTCTGATGTCAATTAAGCTTTAGCGCTTCGTCAACATCGGTATAAAGGGTTAAGATTTTATCAAAACGAACCATTTTGATGACACGCATCACATCTTCTGAACAATTTGTAACTCGCAGCGCCCCATTTTGTTCAGCCGCAGTCCGATTAATTTTTGCTAATGAAGCCAGCCCTGCGCTGGCTAACAAGGTGGTCTCTGATAAATCGAGGATAAGGTATGGGTTGCTTGCCAACAACTCACAACAAGCTTCGGTTAAGTCAGGTGCTGTTATTGCATCCAAACGGCGCGGCGCTTGATAGACAATCCAATCAGCGTCCAGGGCTTTTGCCGGTGCTTCAGTGTCAGTTGCCTGATGAGCGCCGTTGTTGGCTATTGTAGTCGGTGGTGGCTGGATGGTAACGGCCGTTTCCACCTCCCCAAACGAATAAGCCAAGCCCTCATTTACATCCGCAACTATGACAAAAAACTGATCAAGGCGCAGTAAAGACAGGGTTTGCATAATCGTTGGCGGCACCGCAGCCAACAGCACATCTCCAGCCGCATCTCTTGCCTGCTTTGCCAACCCGATTAACGCGCCAATCATGGAACTATCCAAAAATTCTGCCCGCGCCAAATTTACGATGATGTGTGAGGTATAGGCCAATGC
The DNA here is from genome assembly GCA_014879345.1 of Anaerolineae bacterium. Taxonomy (GTDB): domain Bacteria; phylum Chloroflexota; class Anaerolineae; order Promineifilales; family Promineifilaceae. The sequence goes on from JACSSI010000009.1 coordinate 10,909, forward strand.
TTCCTGAGAAACCTGATTGAAAGCCTCATACTCAGCCACCATCATCTTACCTTGCAAGTTGAGAACAGCAGCATCCTCAACAAGCAGCAAACCAGTATCAGGCAAAACGGCCGTTGGCACATTGCCCTTTCGCATTGCCCACCACTGTCGCAAAAAGAACGTTCCAAAATGAACCAAATCCACAGCATAACGCTTCCAAAGACGACGCGGTTCATTTAGAAGTCGATGCAGCCATTCAAGACCTGCACGCTGCATCCATTCAGGAGCACGTTTCGTATTACCCGTAATAAAATCAAGCGTGCCGCCAATACCAATCATCACCGGCACACCCAACTCACGGCCGTACATACCAATCCATTTTTCCTGCTTTGGATTACCAAACGCAACCAACAACACATCAGGATTAGCAGCCTTAATTTCATCAATTATGCCAGGATCCATATCAATGACAGAAGTATAAGGAGGCGATTTTACGCCGGCTACAATAAGACCAGGATGCTGATCTTGCAGCATAGTTGCGGCCTGTGCCGCAATACCAGGAGCCGCTCCTAAAAAATATAAAGAATGTCCATTTTTTGCAGCCCGTTCGGCTAGAGCAGGCACCATATCAGCGCCAGCGACACGATCTTCCAACGTCACACCCAGGAGACGAGACCCCCACACTAACGGCATCCCATCAGCCGTTGCCATATCAGCTTCTTGCAGCAGATAACGCAGCTCTGGGTCCTTCATCGCCTTCACAACAAAGTCAGCATTGACAGTAGCAATCTGATGCGTTTTCCCCGTTGACCGGCCAACCTGAATAAATTCCTCGATTCTATCCAGCGCTTGTTCCATGTTCAGATCGTCAATTGGAATTCCCAATATTACAATGAGCCTACGCATGAACATATTCTCCCTTTACAGTTTAGTAAGCGCCTCTACCAGTCAGCACAGCCGGAATCGTCTTGACCAAAATCTCAATATCCTTCATCAAACTCTGCTCAGAGATATATTGCAAATCCAATTCGATCCACCGCGAAAAACTCAATTCACTGCGCCCAGACACCTGCTGCAAGCCAGTGATACCCGGGGTAACATCCAAACGACGCAAATGATCAAACTGATACTCAACAACTTCACGAGGAACTGGAGGACGGGGTCCCACCAAACTCATTTCCCCTTTGAGCACATTAAACAGTTGTGGCACTTCATCAATACTCGCCTTGCGAATATAACGCCCAACACGAGTAACTCTGGGATCGTTTTTCATTTTGAAAACAATTTCATCCGCTTCATTCAGCGCTAACAATTCATCCTTACGCGCTTCTGCATCAATATACATCGAGCGAAATTTATAGCAGTCAAACTGTTTCCCCCATTTGCCCACACGCACTTGTCTGAAGAAAACAGGGCCTGGAGAATCCAATTTAATGGCAATTGCAATAACGCCCATAAACAGCAGGGCAAAAGGCAAAGCCAGGCAAACCAATATAATATCAAACACTCTCTTTACATTTTCTTTTAACTTGTTGCGAATCACCCAGGCTATCAAACGAAAACGCATCCGCTGAATAGACCGTGCTCGTTTGAAACTCTGTGTGGTATACATTTCCACCATTCGATCAGCTTTTTCAGCCTGCTTCTCTTCATAAGATACCAGAGATGGCTCTGAATCAACGGAAACGTCTTTGTCTCGCCTAGAAAATGAATCATGGCGATTTTTAGTCATAATAGAACCCGTTTCATTTAATTGCACATTAAACCTCATTATTGCGTGTGGTGCGCACCCAGCCGTGAGAATCTAATCCTAATAAAACTCGCAAGTAATGCCAAATTTTCCAACCAACAAACAGTGGCACCATTAGCAGAGCCAGATACACAGATTTAGGCGCATGAACTAAATACAAACCAGTTAACAAATAAACAGCTTGTCCCAGAATCAGAATGATACCAAGCCCGATGCTTAGATTTACTAAATTAGTTAAGGGTACAATAGATGATGCTTGCGTAAAATTACCTAACATTGCCATGAACAGACTGACCGTGACACTCAACCCCGTTAAGGCGGCCAAAACAGAGAATGGTGGGATAAGGTGCTCCATCACAGCGTCTAATAATAAATAAGTGCGTGAGTAGTGTTGATGTCGCAAGTTTGATCCGGCCGCTTTGAGCAACTGAGGCACATACAGCCGCATCATTTGCAGCCGTCCTCGTTCCCAACGAACATTTTGGGTAGCTGCACCAGCTAAGGTCTCTGGCATTTCTGCCCATATAGTGGCTTCCGGGGCAAACGCGACGCGCTCGCCACCTAATATTAAAGCCATGTGGAACTCTATATCTTCGGTTATGGAATCAGACCATTCGTATTGTTTCAGAATTTCGGAGGCAAAAACCATACCGTTGCCTTTTAAACCAGCAGAGCCACCTAACCGGGTGCGCCCTAAAGGTCGCAAGTAATGAAGCACGGCCAATGCAGCGTAACGCAGGCCAATGCCCCATGTTTTTTCAGGATTACGCACAGCATAGTAGGCTTGAATGACAGTCTCCCCTTTGCCTAAACGGGTGGACATAGCTTTTAGAAAATTGGTAGATACGATTGTGTCTGCATCTAGCATGACAACGGCATCATGTGCTTCGATGTCTTCTGAACATGTTTGCAAAAACCATTGCAGTGCAAAACCTTTACCAGGGCGAAGGGCATCAAAGCGTTCATGGGGAATTGCGCCATACTGTTGGGTGATAACGGCCGTTTCATCCGTACAATTATCTGCCACCACATGCACAGAAAAGAGGTCAGCAGGGTAATCAAGCTGATTGAGGTTTTTTAACAAATCTGGCAGCAAACGCTCTTCATTGTGAGCCGGAATCAACACCAAAAAACGATGCGCAGGTTCAGCTAATGCCACATCAATTTTGCGCGAAGTCCACCAAGCGACCACTGTAAGCAGAAGCAAATAACCTACAAAAAACAGAAGGACAAGTTCAATAATAAATACAGCTATTTGAAATAGAAGCGCTAAATACCACATACTTAAATAGATTCGTACAATCGAATCTTATGCCTTATGGAAATGCCTGATTCTTCGTTAGCAGTTTTACAGATACACATTTTTAGTAGTTACTTAATATCAATAATTTACTCTACCGAAGTTATTAAAGTTAACGCCAGACAACAAACATCACTATGCTCCAAACTTACCAAACCTACATTTGTGAGCATCTCGTCAAAGATACATTCCTCTCATCACAGTTCATACTGAGCGTAGGGATTTTCAGTCACTTTAGAGAATAGACCCTGTGGATGGCGTTTTGGGGTTTTCGGGTCTGTTAGTGATCTTCATATAATAATACCCTCCATACAATTGTCTTACAGTAACCATGCAAAACAGGATGGGAAAATTGTAGGCATTATTTTTTCGTCATGAAGTTAATCCTATGCCGCATATCTTACACCACGTCTTACACGTCCTTACTCGAGAGAACCGATGGTTGGCACACCTATAAACTTGTTAAATAAAAACCAACATCACTCAATTAACCAGAACGCTTAGACAACTTTCGGCTTGGGAATGGGAATCACAAACTTTCCTCCAGCCTGACGAAACGCATCCTGCTGTTTTAAGATTTCCTCGGCAAAGTTCCAGGCCAACAATAAAACAGCATCAGGCTGATCTTCAACCAATTTGTTTGTGGGATAAATAGGAAAATGATTTCCGCCCATATAACGGCCATGTTTATATGGATTCAAATCCACCACATAATCAACCAAAGAGAGATCGATTTCACAGTAGGCCAAAAGTGTCGTGGCCTTAGCAGCCGCTCCGTAAGCAGCTATTTGTTGACCTTCCGCCTTCAAGCCATGCAAAATGTCGAGCAGGTTCCGTTTAACATGCTGCACACGCTCGGCAAAATCTTGATAATAGTCAATCTGATCAACTTTCCGCGCTGCTTCTGCGGCCAACAAATCCGTGACGGCTGGTTGTACATTCTCTATCGGTTCAATAAAAATGCGCAGGGAGCCGCCATGAATAGCAACCCGCTTAATGTCATTCACAAAGAGGTTGTGGTGACGGAACAGCTTATCCAGCGCAGTCACAGAATAGTAGCAGAGATGCTGATGGTAGATGGTGTCAAACTCGCAATGATCAACCAAATCAACCACATAAGGCGCTTCGATTACGGCCATGCCATCTTCTTTCAAAATAGTGCGTATGCCAGCCACAAATCCATTTAAATCTGGAACATGTGCTAACACATTATTTGCCAAAAATATGTCTGCTTGTTTGCCTTCATCTTTGAGTTTTTGGGCAAACGCTGCCCCGAAAAAATCAATCACGGTGGGTATGCCTGCTTCAATAGCGGCCGCTGCCGGCGCTTTGGCAGGGTCAATGCCCAGAACTGGAATGTTTTCTTCAGCAAAGTTTTTGAGCATGTACCCATCGTTGCTGGCAGCTTCTATCACGAGACTGTTTTCGTCCAGATTACAAGCATTCAAAATATCTAAGGCGCTGCTGCGAAAATGCTGCAAAAGTGCTGGGGAAACAGAGGAAAAATAGGGATATTCAGCGTAAAAGAGGATTTCTGGATCGACGGTTTCCCGAATTTGCGCCAGGGTACAATCTTCACAAAATACCAAAGTTAACGGCGCTAACAGCTCTGGATCATCTAATTGGTCTTCTCGCAGCAGACGGTCTGCCAACGGCGTTACGCCAAATTCGATGATAGGGTGCAGCTTTTCGGAACCGCAGGCTCGGCAGGATGTTTCGTTGGTATAAATCATACTTACCTCACAACGCAGGGTTCAATTCTCGCCAGCGTAATGTGTCGGTTAAACGGCCGTTTTCAATTAAAGTTGTAATGTGCTTGAGGCGGCGATACCGGGGGCCTTCAAACTCATCCAGGGCCAAACCAACCCGCTGATATGCTGCATAAAGCTCCTCCACACCTTTGCGCGCCGTCCATTGAGGTTCGTAGCCATAAAGCGTTTGGGCGATTTTGTCACAATTAACACGATAATTACGCTTGTCAGCACTGGCGCCCTCTGCATATTTCACTTCACTGCCCGGCACAACTTCACCCACAATATCTGCCATCTGCCGAATCTGATAGTTCTCATCTGACCGACCCACATTAAAAGCCTGATTGTGGACTAATTCACGCGGTGTTTCAATAGCACATTTGAATGCCAGGGACATGTCTTCAATATGCACAATGGGCCGCCAGGGCGTGCCATCACTTTTCAGATAAACCTGCCCGGTGGTAAAAGCCCAGGCTGTCAGATTGTTTAGCACCAGGTCAAAACGCAAACGGGACGACACGCCATACGCCGTGCCGCTGCGCAAAAAAGTGGGGCTGAAATCGTCACTCGCCAATTTGGATACATCTTGCTCCACCATCACTTTAGAACGGCCGTAAGGAGTAACCGGGTTAAAGGCCGAGTTTTCATCCAGCCATTCTGTGACCCCTGCCCCATAGTTGCTGCAAGAAGAAGAAAAGACAAACCGGGTAACACCGACTTCTTTAGCCAATTTTGCCAAACGCACAGAAGCACGATGATTGATGTCATAGGTAAGTTCCGGGTTCAAATCTCCCAGCGGATCGTTAGATAAACCAGCGAGGTGAATAATGGCGTCAAAGCCTTCCAGGTCTTCCAGTTGAATATCACGAATATCTTTGATGATTTCGGGAAAGTTTCGCTCGACATCTTCACCAAAAGTGGAACCGCTATATAAATTTGTATCTAAACCAACAACGTCATGGCCGCCTGCAATCAGCATCGGCATCATGACTGTGCCTACATACCCATTATGACCGGTTACAAGTACTTTCATTTATTCTCCTAATCCCATATTTTCCAGGGTGCATTTCCGCTCTGCCATAAGGTTTCCAGGATATGTTTTTCGCGGAGGGTATCCATACATTGCCAAAATGAATCATGTTTGTAGGCCATTAACTGACCCTCTTCTGCCAAACGAGTCAATGGCTCCTGTTCAAACATAATGTTATCACCATCAATATACTCAAACACTTCTGGCTCCAGCACGAAGAAGGCACCGTTGATCCAACCTTCAGCGGTTTGTGGTTTTTCAGCAAATTCTTTGATGCGATCCCCATCAAATTCCAGATGACCATACCGCGCTGGCGGACGAACGGCCGTTAATGTTGCCAGTTTCCCATGTGAACGATGAAAAGCCAGCAATTTTGCTAAATCTACATTTGATACGCCATCCCCCCAGGTGAGCATAAACGTCTCATTCCCGAGATAAGGTTGCAGCCGTTTGATTCTGCCACCCGTCTTCGTTTCCATGCCGGTATCGATCAGGTCTACAACCCAGTCTGGATGATAATCTTCATGAGAACGTACTTCACGGTTGCGAAAATCGACAGTCATGCTGCTGCCGAGTGACAAATAATCAACCATGTATTTTTTTAAGATTTCACCCTTATACCCCAACCCGATTACAAAATCTTTAAACCCATATGCGGCATAATGCATCATAATGTGCCAAATGATCGGGTTGTTACCGATTTCTACCATTGGTTTGGGTTTGATGGTGGTCTCTTCTGATAGACGAGTGCCCTTACCCCCAGCTAAAATGCCAACTTTCATGCGGCTACTCCTTGACAAGACTAAATGATACCTGGACTCGCTCCCATTCCCAGGCATCGTATCGGGCTGAAATTACAAAACAGCTTTCATATTGAGCCATCCTTCGCAAATTGGCTGGTAGTATGCACTAATGAATATTAAAAATTTAATTCAGTAATAGACTTGTCATTCCCACGAAAGTGGGAATCCACTTGTCACCCACTATGGATGCCCGCCTTCGCGGGCATGACACGATTACCGGTTTGTTTTGTCAAGTCCACTAAAGTGGTCACTACGAACCAAAATCGTTTGGTCTCCCATTTATGCAATGAGAATAGCTGCGTCTACACCTAGCTGTTGTAACGTTTGGCTGATTTCAGTTTCATAGTTGCGGTTCATGATGATGACGACATCAGGTTGATAGCTGCGTAGAAACTCAGGTGAGACGATTTCTTGACCACTGCCCGCCACAAACATGCCTTGCTTGCGCGGATTGATGTCTACCGCATACGTTATGTTGGCATCTTTCGCCATCGTGTTAACAAAGGTAACGCCTTTGGAACCGCTGCCCCATATCACCACACGTTTATTTTCTTGCGCCAAGGGCTGCAAGATGCTTTGCCAATACGCCACTTTTTGATGGAAGTTATCGGCAAAGTTGGCTATATCCAGGCTGAATTTTTCTTTTTCAGTTTGGGAGAATGGGTAGGAAACGGCCGTTTCCCCTCCCAGTTTCACCTCAATCGTCACAAATTGACCACCAAAGCTCTCGTTGACTGCCAACACCTGGAAACCAGACTGCTCAAACAAATAAACCAGGGAATAAGGGCTGTAGTAGGAAACATGTTCGTAGATGAGATCCCAAATGCCAAGCTGCTGCACCGTAAACAAAACATTGGGTACTTCAAAGAACAGTACCGTATCCTGGCGCCCGCCAATCGCGTTGCGCACGGTTTGCAAAAATGGCAAGGGCGCATCAATATGCTCCAACACATGACGGCAGCAGATAAAATCAGCCGGGTAATCTGAGAACGCTTCTGAATAATACGCCTGGACAAAGGAAACGGCCGTTTCCCCCGCATCATCCCCTTCATCCACATAAGCTGGATCAAAACCAACACCGCGATTATTACCCTGGCGGCAGAGCATCTTCAAAAAATCGCCCTGCCCCGAGCCAATTTCCACAATATCCTTGTCATGCAAATCATACGTTTCAATCAACTGGGCAGCCAAAGCCTCAGCATACTGCTGGAATCGTGCCGAAAAGTGCAGCGAGTTTTCGTATGACTCGGTATAGGTCATTAACGCGGGATCAAACGCGCGGTTATACACATGCCCACAGTCAGGCAAAAACGAGAGATGCATATCGCCGCGAGCCGCAGATAGGGCGCCTGCCTGCGTCGGCCACAACACATTGCACAAGACAGGCACTTGATTCATTTCCAGAACAGCCTGGGGTACAGCCGTTGAAATTTGCGCGAAAGGATGGTTTATCAGCGTCATGCCTCGTCAACCGTCATGATCATTGGATCCAAGCCTGATTTTTGCAGACTGTGCCTGATTTCCTGGCGGTAAACAGGATTCATGATGATGACCACATCCGGCGGATCACCGGGCAAATAATCGGGAGCAACCACAACCTGTCCACAGCCAGCCAAAAAAGTGCCTGTTTTATTGGGATTAATGTCAATCACATAGGGGATTTTGTTCACGCCAAAGCCCAGCGTCGTCAAAAATGCCACCGCTTTGGAACCGCCGCCCCACAAGGTGACTTTTTTGCCATCTGCCAGCAGCGTTTCAATTTTATCCTGCCAATTTCCAATTTTATAGGGAATGTCAGCCGCAAATTTCTCGACAGCCGCCATCGTCTCTGCCAAATCCTCTGGTAGTGGCAGTAGACTAGAAGTCTGTGCTGCGGGACGGGCGGAAATCATCAAATATTGGTCATCGTAATCTGTCCACACAGACATGACTGCAAAACCGGCAGACTGAAAGAGATGTGTCAGAGAACCTTTGGTGAAGTAGGAGCAATGTTCGTAGTAAACATCCCAAAACGCCTGATCATTCAGGATGTAGCTGGCGTTGGGAATCTGGAAGAAGAGTGTCGTGTCCAGCCTGTTTCCGATGGCTTCACGGATCGTTTGCATGAAAACGGCCGTTTCCGAGATATGTTCCAGCGTCATTTTGCAGACAAAAAAATCAGCGTCGAACTCAGCATACTTTTGCGAGTAAAAATCAGGGATAAACGTCAGCCGTGCTGCCGCCGGGCTGGGATGGCGACCTGGCACATAAGCCGGGTCAAAACCAACACCCGTGTTTGGCCCCATCTCGCACAACATCGTCAAAAAATCCCCTTTATCACAGCCAATTTCAATCACCGTCTTGTCATGCAAATCAAAACGGTCAATCAAGTCTTGCGCCAACCGTTTGTGGAAAGCGTTAAACGTCGGCGAATAACCTTGGGTGGCTTCATACCGGGCATCATAATGCGTTAAATTGGAGTCAAAATCAATGTTGGCGATGAAACCACAAGTCGGGCAAACAGCCAGCGTCATATTTCCCCGTAGAAAAGCAAGCGCTTCATCCTGATCGGTTAACAGCAGCACACTGTTGGTAGGCACATTGCCCACAGTGTAAAAAGCTTTCATGCCCGGCACACCACAGCCAGGGCAAATCACGTTAACATCTTGTAAAGTCATAGTCATTTCATTCAGGCAAACGAATCGTTTTCAGATTGAACCAATCCTGGAGATTGGTTCAATCGCATCCGGTTACATGTGAGACGGCGCGTTTCGATACCGGCAAATATATTCATTGAGGCGCACCACGTAATTTTTCAAGCTCATTTCATTTTCGATGAGAGAACGGCCGTTTTGACCCATACGTGCCGCTTCATCAGGATGCTCCAGCAGATACAGAATCGCTTCATGCAGTGCTTGAGCATCCTCAGGCGGCACATACAGCCCATTCTCATGATCCACAATAATATCCGTCTGCCCGGCCGTTTTGGAGCAGACAACCGCCTTGCCCATCGCCATGCCTTCCAAAATCGCCGTCACCCCTGCCTGAAAATTCACCTCAAACAGAGGCATCACCTCAAATTCGCTCATGGCATACAGGTCACGCAGCTCATGCTGGCTAAAACGGCGCACGCGCACATTGTCGGGAATCTCCTGCCCTTCTGTGGTGTCGCTCCGTTTTGACCAGGGGCTGCCAGCCGCCACCACC
>JACSSI010000525.1 GCA_014879345.1 Anaerolineae bacterium
GTTCTTACTGCCACCAGTGTGGCGCGATTTGTCCAATCGCGTTACGGTTCCAGGGGTAGATACCAAATGCACCAGATTCCAGAATTTAAGAGAAGTGACGCATTGAAAGGCGTTGCGCATAAAATACGATACTATGACTAAATCTTTGAAACTTCATCTCACAACAATGGCAAATGGTGGCTCGGCAATGGGACACGACAGCGAAGATCGACCTATTTTCGTGCCATTTGGCATTCCTGGTGAGCAGATTACGATAGAGATTGAAGAGCAAAAAGCACATTATGCTCGTGCGACCCTGCTGGAGGTATTGGAACCGTCCGCAGCTCGTATTACGCCACGCTGCCCGCATTTTGGGCAATGTGGTGGCTGTCATTTTCAGCATATGGCGTATGAACAGCAAACGGCCGTTCTCCCCCAAATTATCATCGATCAACTCAAACGCATCGGCGGCATTGAAAACGTGGTCGTGCGTGATCCCATCCCGCACGATCCAATCTGGGCATATCGTGCCGAAGTAGAGCTAAGTCCTGTGCCTGGTGGTGGCCTCGGTTTTTGGTCACCCACCCAGCGGCAGGTGATTCCAATTGAAACCTGCCTGATTATCCGGGAAGAGCTGCTCAACTTGTGGCAGGATGTCGATCTGGAATTACCCGGCCTGCGCAAACTCACCCTGCGCGTTGGTGATGATGAAGCACTGCTGGCAGCGATGGAAATTGACGACATGGAACCGCCGGAACTGGAAGCCGACTTCCCCGTCTCAGTCGCTCTCATTCTGCCTGACCGTAGTGCCGCCTCACTGGTAGGCGACACCTATTCAGTACAAACTATCAAAGAGCGCGATTTTCGCGTATCACCGGGTTGTTATTTTGCACCAAATAGTGGCATGAGAACGGCCGTTATCGACAGCTCACTCTCCCTCGCCAACCTTCAAGGCACAGAAACCGTTTTGGAAGGGTACAGCGGTGTGGGCGTCCTCACGGCGTTCCTGGCCGAACGAGCCAAAGAAATCGTAGCCATCGAAATTAACGAAGACGCCATCAACGATGCCATCACCAACCTGGATCACACCGAAAACGTTTCCTTGTACCAGGGCTGGCTGGAAGACGTGCTGCCCACGTTGGACATCCAACCCGATGTCATCGTGGTTGATCCGTCAGAAAAAGGGCTATCGCCAACGGCCGTTGATCACATCATCGCCCGTGCCATCCCCAAACTGCTCTACGTCAGCGCCGACATCGCCACCCTGGCGCGTGATGGCAAACGCCTGAGCAAAGCAGGCTACCACCTCGCTGAAATCCAGCCCATCGACACCAGTCCGCAAACGTATCACTTCCACACCGTATCTCTATGGCATCTCTAAAATCAAGTCCCGGCTGGCTCCATTCTGTCTACCACAACAGTTCAGCCGCCTATGTTTCTAACCCCAATCCAACCTTAAACGAGACGGTGACGGTGCAAATCCGAATAGGCACGGATGCGCCTCTTCACAATGTCTATTTACGCACCTTCCCTGATGGCGAACAGGCCATCACGCCCATGACACGGGTTGCAGGCGAGCAACAAGTTGTAAAACGGCCGTTTTCTCTCTTCCAGGCTCCCCTCCCCATCAACCAACACAACGTGCATTATCGCTTCATCCTGGAAGCAGCCGATGGCGTCTGGGTCTATACCGCCGCTGGTGCTACCGCCGCCATGCCGCTAGACAGCACAGACTTCCAGATTTTGGCCGACTATCACAGCCCTGGTTGGTTGGAAACGGCCGTTTTCTACCAGCTATTCCCCGACCGCTTCCACAACGCCGACCCCAGCACCAATCCCCGCCCCGACGAATTTGAATTTCACGGCCATTCACCGCAAACCTATACCTGGGGCGAATCACCCGATCCCGCGCAGCCGTTTCCCATCGTCTTCTACGGCGGCGATTTGCCCGGCATCACCGAAAAACTCGACTACATCCAGGCATTGGGCATCAACGCCCTCTACTTAAACCCTGTCTTCAGCGCCCATTCCAACCACAAATATGATGTCATCGACTATCACAACGTTGATGCTCACTTTGGCGGCAACGAAGCCCTGGTCGCCCTGCGTCACGCGCTCTCTACGCGAAACATGCGCTACATCCTCGACATCGTACCCAACCATTGCGGCTACTGGCATCCCTGGTTCCAAACCGCCCAGCAACACCCCAACGCGCCAGAAGCCGACTTCTTCACCTTCCACAAACGCCCCGACGAGTACGCCTCCTGGCTGGGCGTGTGGACACTGCCCAAGCTCAACTACCGCAGCCAGGAACTTCGCCGCCGCATGTATGAGGCAGACGACGCCATCTTCAAACAATGGCTCCAGCCGCCTTTTACCGCCGATGGCTGGCGCGTGGATGTCGCCAACATGCTTGGCCGCCAGGGCGACTTGCAAATAGGCACAGAAATAGTCGAAGGCATCCGCGAAGCCGTGAAAAGCACCAATCCTGAAGCGTATCTCCTCGGTGAGAACTTTTTTGATGCCACCGCCAGTCTGCAAGGCAATGAATGGGATGGCATCATGAATTATTCCGGTCTGGCGATACCGCTGCTCGCCTGGCTGCGCGGCGTCAAACAAGGGGCCATTGGCTTTGTGGGCACCATCGAATCTGCCGTACCCTGGCCGACGGCGGCACTGGCGCAAACATGGCAGCACTATCTGGCAGCCATACCCTGGCGCATTGCCTTACAGCAGTTCAACCTGCTCAACAGCCACGACACCCCCCGCCTGCGCAGCGAAGTGAGTGAAAATGATGCCTTGCAGCGGCTGGCGGCCATCGTGCAGTTCACCTTCCCTGGTATTCCCTGCCTCTACTACGGCGACGAAATCGGCATGATAGAAGACGTACATCTGCACCAGCGCGGCTGTATGATTTGGGACGAAACCCGGTGGAACCATGACCTGCTCGCGTTTTATAAAGAACTGATTCGACTGCGCCGGGAAACGGCCGTTTTGCAAACAGGCGGCTTCCAAATTCTGGCTGTCGAACCAGATACCATCGCTTACCAGAGAGAGGGGGGAAGTGTGCACTTTCTCATCATCGCCCACCGTGCCAGCACACCCCGCCCAGCCAGCCCGCTGCCCGTCGCTCATGGCGGCATCGCAGACGGCACACGCTTCAGCGAACATTTCAGCGGGCAAGAAGCCATCGTGCAAAACGGCGCACTGCTTGCACCTGATCTGCCCCAAGGGGCAACGATATGGCGACAACAGATGGCGTAACCACAGAATGTATTACTACGGACAAAAATGTCGTGACCAACTGGGGACATTTAGGTGACTCAAATTTGTCCAAAACGCTCAAATCCACTATCATCCTCTACACAGTGGACAGTAAACGGTAAACAGTAAACAGTTGGAACTTCACTGTACACTGTACACTGTAAACTGCATACTAAATACTGGAATTAGAAGAGTGCCACTGGATGGACTCAAGACGTCGTACAATCTTAATCCTAGTCGGAATCATGTTACTGACATTGCCTTGTTACGGTTTGGGAATTATCGCTCTCATGTTTGCCCCCGACGATACAGACCTCATCCCCCCAACTTTGCCATCTGTTCTTTCCCCTACCCCGACCAGCGATGCCTTAATCCCAGCTACAGTCACACCCATACCTACCATAACACCCTTGACCACCAGCACTGCTACGCTGCCTGCCACACCAGGTCAATTCGAGACAGCCACGCAACTGCCCATTACTGCCACACCACTGCTAACCAATACACCCATACCGACGAACACCCTCATCCCATCGCCCACTACCAGCAGCACCCCGCCGCCTACTGCCACCTCAACCCAGATACCAACCTGGACACCGATTCCAGCTACCAACACACCAACTAAATTGCCACCCACTGCCACCAATATACCCACATTTACCTCAGTACCACCTTCCGCCACACCCACAAGCACTGTTGCTGTTGCCACCTCCACACCCACACCCACAGGGACACCCGGACCTTAGGAGACTCTATGAACCTATTTAAGCATTTACAGACCTTAACAGAAACCCCGGCTCCTTCCGGTTTTGAACATAAAATCGCACCGGTTATTCAGGAACTATGGGAACCCTATGTCGATGAAATCACCACAGACCGCGTGGGCAGCCTTATCGCCATCAAGCGGGGACAAGGTGATGAGCCACGCCCCCGCATCCTGTTAGCTGCCCACATGGATGAAATCGGCCTGATGGTCTCAGAAGTTGTTGAGCATAACGGCCAGGGCTTTTTGCGTGTGACTAATTTGGGCGGCGTTGATATTCGCCAGTTATATGCGCAGTTGGTTACTGTGCATGGCAAAAAAGATTTTTCCGGTGTGATGGGCTGTTTACCCCCCCCGATGCTGCC
>JACSSI010000526.1 GCA_014879345.1 Anaerolineae bacterium
GCGGGACAGGCTGAGACAAAATCTTTCTTCGTGGCAAGAGCCGTACCCGCCTGTCCCGCCCCTACCAGAAACAATTTCGTTTTTTAGATGGCGTGGCTGCCCGATTATTTTCTTAACGGACAAAAAAGTGTGTCGCACTTTAGCACCTATGGTTTCCCTTCCACGATGGCGATTTCTGCGGCGGTGAGGCCGTAGAGTTTGTAGACGATTTGGTCAATGAGGGCGTCGGCGGCCTGATTGAGAGCGAGAACTGCCGTTTATCACCCTTTTCGTCAATGTGCGGAGATGTTAAGTATGCCCACTACTGTTAACAAAAGCGGCCAATCGATCCAAATCTGCCTGGGTGATGGCAAATTGCGTTGTCCAGTAAGTGTTGCTGAGTACCTCTGTCATTTACCATCCTTATTGTTTAGGAAAATAGCGATAGACGCCTAAATAATCGAAATAGATCGGCCCTTCATATGCTTCGGTGCTGGTAATCAGGACATCAATTTCTTTTAAATCGGCTGCTGTATAAGAAACATTGTCAAAATCGTTGCCGCGAACCGGCCAAAATATGGGCGTCCATTGGCCGGGTTCCACTGAAAAAGATGCACGGATTAGCTCACCTTCATCCGATGGCTTTCCCTGAAGAGTAATCGTCATCGGGTTATCAATGTTTTCTACAAGTACCATCGTGAGAATGGCTTCGACTGGTTCGTCATTTATATTAATGACCAGCCCGGCAGAATTATCAGGTGTTGGGGCGCTTTCTCCGGCGGCAGGCAGTTCTAAATCCATGCGCAGGGCATTGACATCAATGCCATTACTTTCAAAAAAGTACTTGGGAATCACATTGGTAGTATGCCGTTCCAGAACTGTGAGGTTTTGAAATGCGTATTCAACATTATCATTGTCAAAAGCATAAAAATTGGTCGGCTTTAAAAAGGTGTCAATAAGATTCGTTTCAAGAATTTCAACCCGATCTATGTAAACATCGCCTGTATACGTGGGCCTTGAACGATTGGAAAACACATCATCCATTTTAATTTCTATGCCGATTTCGGATGCGGATAGTCCCGGCGCCCAAGAGAGGGTCGTCCATTCGCCGGGTGTAAGATGCGTGTAAGTCGAGTCCCCCCAAATATTTCCGTCACCTGTGGGAACAAATAGTTGTGCAGCTAAATTGTCTGGTGCGTCAGCCGGTGCATAAACCCGGTAAATGATAATTTTGTGTTCAAGGTTCAGGTCTTTGGTATCGAGAAGGATTTGGGGTATGGGCGTTTTTTGCTGGTCGTCCTGAAGGTTGGGTACTGTCAGGTTGGTGTTTATTTGTAAGGCATATCTCCCGGTTAAGGATTCTTTTTGGGTTCTTTCTGGCGTCATCGTTTCATTGCCGAGTTTGATGACCCAATTTATCAATTCGCTTTGCTTTTCGAAGTCGAAAACAAGGCCGTCGTCTAATTCGCTTGTGGAAGCATCACGGCCGTTCCCCCACATCAGCCACGCCACCAAGCCAAGCACAACCACAGCCAAAACACCGACTAACACCCACAAACCGCGCTTCGTTGGCGCTTTGGATGGTATTGAAATTGGCTTGGGCTGTTGGGTGGTGGACTGCAAAAAAACTCGCCAATTCCCTACAGGTACGGCTTTTTCACATTCATCAACCAGATCGGTTAGCCGCTTGTCTCGTTCGCACTTTTGATATAACGACAGCGCTTTTATCTCCTTTGGTTCTCCTGCCAGACTTTCATAGTCAATATTTAGAGCAAAACAAAGCTTCTTGATATCATCCAGATTAAAGCGTTGGGTAAATTCATTGAGGAAATCATTTTTGTTAAGTTCCCAGTTGTTCATAAGGTTTTCCTGCTAAGTAAGCGGCAACTTGCCGTTACGATTGACGCCCCTCAACGATAGCGATTTCTGCGGCGGTGAGGCCGTAGAGTTTGTAGACGATTTGGTCAATGAGATGGTCGGTGCTGGTTAGGCGTTGTTCAAAGGCGGCGACGCCGGACGCATGATCTCGATACACCTGCACCACTTTGCTCAAGCCGCTGACGCTGCCTGCCAATGCTTTGACGAAGCCTTTAAACGCCTCTTCGTTCCAGCTAAGGCTGGCATCCAGACCCACGCTGCTGCGGCTGTCGGCGTTGAGGAAGGGCTGGGCTGCGGGGATGGCTTTGTACAGGGAGGCTTGCTGCTTGCCTTTGTTACGCAGAGTGTCAAAGGTTTTGGCGTCGGTGATACCTTCCAGGTCGAGCCAGAAGGCTTCGAGGGCAGCCTGTTTCTCTTTGTTCAGGGTGATCATTTGCTCGGCGAGGAAGGCGAGCAGATCATGGATGGTGTCGTTGCGGTTGGCGGCAAGTTCGGCGTCTGTCCAGGCGAGGAGAGCGGGATGGTTGCCTTGTGTGTAGTGTGTTTTGGCGGTGGTGACAACGGTCAATCGCTGTTCTGATTGAGTTGAAAAATGAAATGTTGGGATAGGAAACGGATTTAGATAGGCCGTTTTCATGCGGAAGTAACCACCACGAAGATTTGTTCCGGTTTCTTTCAAAAAGAAGGTCATCACTGTACTGTTAAGCAAAGCAGTCAGGGTTGCCAGAAGAATTTTACAATTGTCTTTTAGTTGGATTGCATAAACGGTATCAATGATGTAATGACCTGTTTGATCATAAGCAAATTTTGCCTTATCTGCTACATCAGGAAAAACAATTTTGGATTCGCCCAAAAGATGCATGTTTTGTGGGCGTCCGTACCCAAACCAATCTTCACGCTCATAAAATGCACCCTTATCTCTCGACTTTAGCGTCTCCTGATTTTGAGGGTGATTGAGATAAGCCCAAGCTCTTGGGTAATTGTTGGCCATTTCATCCGAAGAGATTAGTTCTACTTTTCTTTCATTAATTCGATACGGGAATAAAAGACTATAACCTTCCTTAACAGAGTAAGAGTCTATATTCCGACCTGTCAAAGAAGGCTTCATAAGCTCATCTTCAATTTCAACCTTTTGTTCCAAAGCACGAGAATAGAGAGTCCCATCTTTATACTGCATTTGAAAAATTGGATCGGCTCTCGTGCCTGCGCCGCTAAATACAGTGGCTATATCCTGCAAGCGTGAAAGCTCATTTAGTTTTTTTAGGAGTTTGCGACTTGAGCCAAGAGAGAAATTCCAAGATTTTTCAGCCAGGGTAACTTGGGGAAGTGTACCACTTTGCCAAATACCTTCTCCATTGGGCAATGGTTGTTCTTTTTGTTCCGCTTGTTCCAAAACAGAGACATCCACTTCTTCATGTACTCCTTGATGCAGAAAAAGCAGACATGTGTATGTTGTGACACCTGCAAAGACTTGAAATGCACCAAAATCCACGATTTTGGAGACAATCTTGTGATCGGCAAGTTGTTTTCGCAACAACTTGCCAACTTGAGAATTAAACCACTTGTTCGGCAGAATAAAGCCAAATTCTCCTGGCTTACGGAGAAGTATAGTTCCTTGTTCAACAAAACAAATATAAATATCGTATTCACCCTGAGAAGCTGTGCTAAATGCTTGAGGATAATAAGACCAAGCTTGAGGTGCTGTATCCCTTAATCTGATACTGCGAATATAAGGCGGGTTGCCAATCAAGGCATCAAACCCGGCCGCTTCGTGCAAAGAACGGCCGAACTCGTCAAAAAACACTTCTGGGAATGCCAGCTCCCAGTGGAAATAATCATTGTCCGTCACGGCGGGGTGAGTCAGGAAGTGGGCCGCCTGCTCCGCGCTCATCAGGCTCTCCTGCTTTTGCAGGCGGGCGGCCAGGGCGCGGTACTCCGGCGGCGTAAAGCTGTTGCCAAAGTAGGCGCTCACCCACAGGTCGGCCAGCCGCTGCCAATGGGCAATATGGGTTTGCTGGATGCTGCGCCACGCTGCTTCTTTGGCGTGTACGTCGTCTATGTCCAGCGTGGGCAGCCCTTCGATAACGGCCACCCCTTTCACCGCCAGCCCGGCGTCCAGGGTAAACGCCGCTTCGTTGAAGAGAGGGGATTGGTCGCTAGTGGCCGGTGGCGCGTGGCGGGTGGCAGGTGTGGTTTGCAAATCTTTAAGCCACGCCCCAATCAGGCTGTCCCCGTGGCGCAGATGGTGGTCTAAAAAGCTGAGCGGCTTATCGGCCGAAGCCGTCTTGAGCCAGAGCGAAAGCTTCGCCAGTTCCACCGCCATCGGATTCTTGTCTACGCCATAAATGCACGCTTCCACCACGCGCCGCTTCCAGTACAGCAGGTCGCTTTCACCCCCTCCCCAGCCCTCCCCCGCTGCGGGAGAGGGAGCGACCTGCACGTAGTCGTCGGTAGCCAGCGCCCGCGCCAGATAACTGGTCGCTTCCACCAAAAAATGGCCGG
>JACSSI010000527.1 GCA_014879345.1 Anaerolineae bacterium
CTGCCTGACAATTGGGGCGACCTGCCCGTCCTTGACCCCGCCCTGATGTCGGCGGAACTGCAAGCCGAATTCGACGCCATCCCCCGCGATGCCGCCACCCTCTCCACCGAAGAACTCGCCGCCCACCGCCTGCCTGAACTGCAAGCCCCCTGGTTAACAGCGATTGAGCAAGGCTGGGAAGCGGAAGTTTTGCAGAAGTAAAAGAGTGGCAAAGCGGCAAAGTTGCAAGGTGGCAGGGTAATATGCGTAACGTGTTACCTTGGCTACCCTGCCACCTTGCAACCCTGCAACCTTTTCCCATGAAAAATCGCCTCAAAATCCCGTTACTTTTGGCTCCCGCCCTCACCGTCATCCTGCTGTTTTTTGTGGGCGGATTGGTGCTGGCGGTGATGCAGAGTTTGGGTTATATGCCGATTATCGGGCGGCATGAGGTGTCGCTGGATGCGTATCGTGCCATTTTCAGCCGAGAAGATTTTTACCGTTCGCTGGCTTTGACGACGTGGATTGGGCTGGTCAGCACGGCCGTTTCTACCATCCTCGCCATCATTTCAGCCTTAGCCCTGCGCCGGGCGGTGCGCGGACGGCGGATCACCACGTTTATCTTCCAGTTCAATTTGCCCATTCCCCATGTTGTGGGGGCAATTGGCATCTTGTTTCTCTTTTCACAGAGTGGTTTTTTGGCACGACTGGGCCATATGGGCGGCATCATCAGGGAGCCTGCCGATTTTCCGGCGCTGGTTTTTGACCCGTACGCCATCGGCATTACGCTGGAATATGTGTGGAAATCGACAGTGTTTATCGGCGTGATTTTGCTGGCTGTGCTGCTCTCGCTGGGGGATTCGTATGAAGATGTGGCACGGAATTTAGGCGCAAATCGGTGGCAACGGTTTCGGTTTGTGGTGCTGCCTTTTTTGATGCCTGGCATTATGTCGGCGTCGATTTTGGTGTTTGCCTTTACGTTTGGCGCGTTTGAAGTGCCGCTGCTATTGGGACAACGGTATCCCTCGGCGCTGCCGGTGCTGGCGTATCGCAGTTATACGGATGTTGATCTGAATGCGCGTCCCGAAGCGATGGCGATGAGCGTGATTATTGCGGCGGTTATCGGGGTGCTGGTTTTTGTTTACATGCAGTTGAGCCGTCGTTTTTTGCGGGAGGATTAGGGGCAGATGACCAAGGAATTACTCACCCCACAAAAGTCTATACCGAAAACAGAACGAAAACGGCCGTTTTCCCAAACAAACCTGCGCTGGCCGACAATCTCAATCCATTCCCTCGTGGTGGTGGTCATTGTGGTGGGCGTGCTGCTGCCGTTTGTGCCGCTGCTGATTTGGTCGTTTGCCCATCGCTGGCTGTTCCCCGCCGTCCTGCCGACTGAGTGGAGTTTGCGGGCTTGGACGTATGTATTTTCGCCTAGTTCAAAGGTGTTTTTGGCATTTTGGCGCAGTTTTGTGGTGGCAACGGCCGTTACCCTCATCTCCATCCCCATCGGCATTATGGCGGGACGGGCGCTCGGTTTGTACCGTTTTCGGGGGCGCACCCTCGTCCTGTTTCTCATCCTCGCGCCGACCATTGTGCCTGTGTTGGCGGTGGCGATGGGCATCCACGTGGTTTTCATTCGCTATGGCTTGGCCGATACACTTTTGGGCGTGATTTTAGTCCATCTGGTTCCCGTAACGCCCTACATGGTGCTCATCATGAGCAGTGCTTTTGCCAATTATGACACCGATTTCGAGGATCAAGCGCGGTCGCTGGGTGCCAAACCCAGCCAGGTTTTCCGCCATGTCACGCTGCCCACAATCTGGCCGAGTGTGATGATTGGCAGTCTGTTTGCCTTTATCATTTCCTGGAGCCAATACCTGCTAACGCTGCTCATCGGGGGCGGACAGGTGATTACACTGCCCGTGCTGCTTTTCTCGTTTGCCAACAGTGGCGACAATGCCATTACGGCCGCGTTAAGCCTTGTTTTTATCGCACCCGCCATCCTCATTTTGCTGCTGACGGCGCGGTATCTGAGCGGTAAGGATGCGGCGTTTGGCAGTTTTGGGCGGTTGTAAGAGGGCAGACCTGACAGGTTTACGCGGTACCTTAAAGTGTAATCATTTTTGCACTGCACATTATCTCTACAGACCAGTGCCTCAAGAAACCTGTCAGGTCTTTGTCTCGCTCAGCTTGTAATCTTCTCGTAACCTCCATGTAATCAATTTCCGATACGCTATGATGAATTAGCGATACAGACCTCCGAGGTTTTGAAAACCTCGGAGGTCTCTGTAAATTGGAGGTTTTATGACACGATTGCGTAAATTTTCGATACTTTGGCTGGGTTTGCTTTTTGTGCTGGCAGCTTGTAGCAGTGCGGAACCTGATTTAACCGCGAAGAGCGCGGAGAACGCAGAGGCAGACAAGGAGGTGGTGACAGCTACTTCGGCAAGCTCAGCCGCCGTTTCCCCTACCGACCAACCACCAAACACGCCCACCGCCCAACCAACAGCAGAGCAAACGCCAATGCCACAGCCCATCAAGGCCAACTACCCCCATCTTGGCGTTGCGCCAGAAATTGAAAACGAGGTGTGGCTGAACACAGATCAACCCGTCACCCTGGCTTCACAGCGCGGCAAGGTGGTGCTGGTGGAGTTTTGGACGTTTGGTTGAATTAACTGCCAACGGGTGATTCCCTGGGTCAGGGAAATGTATGATAAATATGACGGCGAGTCGTTCACCGTCGTCGGTGTTCATTATCCAGAGTTTAATCACGAGAAAGAGATTGACAATGTGCGCAATGCAGCGGCGGAAATGGGCGTAGCCTATCCCATCGCCATCGACAATGACAGGCTGACATGGAATGCCTATAACCAGCGTTACTGGCCGACCCGCTACCTCATCGACAAAGAAGGCAATATTCGCTATATCCACATCGGCGAAGGCGCTTATGAAGAATCGGAGGCCGCCATTCTGGCGTTGATGGCGGAAACTACCAGTGAGCAGTAATCAGTGTTCAGTGATCAGTTGTCAGTGAGGAGGAATCGGCTAAACTGTTCACTGAACACTGAACACTGAACACTGGAAACTAAAATGGGGCTATTCAACAAGAAAGTAGAAGCAGATGCCGAGGGTTTTTTCCCGACAACGGCCGTTTCCGACATAACAGATGGGCAGATAACGGCCGTTACCCTCAATGGCACTAAAATCATCCTGTTGCGCTGGCAGGAGCAGATTCACGCCGTCAGCAGCAAATGCCCTCATGCCGCCGCCGATATGAGCAAAGGGGAGTTTTATCGCGGCAAACTGGAATGTCCCGACCACGGCTACGTCTTCGACATCAAAACAGGCCGCACCCTCTGGCCCGAAGACGAAATGGTCTGCTTAAAACGCTACCCCGTCAAAGTAGTAGACGGCATAGTGATGGTGAGGCTTTAAAAGGCAGAAATCAGAAGGCAGAAGGCAGAATTTTGTCGCAATCCTCTCACTTTCCTCTATCTCTATCTAATCTGGTAAACGCCGCCTTGCAGCGACACCACATACAGTTCGCCATGCACGTCTTCGCCGAAGCTGGCGATATTGAAGTCAGTGTCTTGCAGGAATTGCACAGGCCAAGGAGCAGTGGCTGCGGGTGTCATAGCCCAGATTTCGCCAGAACAATAGTCGCCGAAGAAGTAGTTGCCTGTGAGCGCGGGGAACTGTTGCCCGCGATAAACGTAACCACCTGTGATGGAACAACGGCCGTTTTCATGCTGATAGTCGTAGACGGGTAAAACCGTGCCGCTACTGTCGCACCCGTCATCGCTGAAGCAGTGCGTGCCTTCCAAAATATCCCAGCCATAATTTTCGCCGCCTAGACTGTTGGCAGGCTGAAAGTTGACCTCTTCCCAGATATTTTGCCCCACATCAGCGATGTACAGGTCGCCTGTGAGCCTATCGAAGCTAAAGCGCCAGGGATTGCGCACCCCCGTCGCCCAAATTTCATTGCGACCAGCACCGTTGACGAAAGGGTTGCTGGCTGGCACACCATAATGAGCGTCACCGCTGCCGCCATCGACATCCAGACGCAGCATCGCGCCCAACAACGTTTCAGCATTTTGGCCGTTGCCCTGCGGATCAGCCGCCGCGCCACCATCGCCCATGCCCACGTACAAATAACCATCGGGGCCAAACTGGAGTTGTCCGCCGTTGTGGTTGGGGAAGGGCTGCGGAATGGTCAGCAGGATGGTTTCGCTGGCAGCGTCGGCCAGATTGGGATCCGCTGTCACCTGAAAGCGGGAAATGACGGTATCGCCGTCTTTGTTGGTGTAGTCGACGAAGAGGTTCCCGTTTTCCGCATATTTGGGATGAAAGGCCACGCTGAGTAA
>JACSSI010000528.1 GCA_014879345.1 Anaerolineae bacterium
CCATCACCGGTTGTAATTACTTTGCGGGGATGAAACGAAAAGCAGGCAATGTCGCCATGCGGTTTGCCGATTTTCTCCCACTCGGCCCCTACTAATATTTCACTGCCAATGGCACAAGCTGCATCCTCCACAACGGGCAGGTTATGTTTTTGAGCAACCTCAAGTATTGCCGGCATATCACAGGGCATCCCAATTTGATGCACGCATAAAATAGCGCTCGTCCGTTCACTGATTGCGTTCTCAATCAATGCAGGATCCATGTTGAATGTATCTGGCTGAATATCTACAAAAACGGGAATTGCGCCACAATAACGTATGCTATTGGCCGTCGCAATAAATGAATGGCTGACTGTTATCACTTCGTCATCTGGTTTTACGCCAACAGCCAATAATGCCAGGTGCAATGCTGTCGTACAATTGGAAACAGCGCAAGCATATTTTGCACCAACGTAAGCAGCAAAGTCTTGCTCAAATTGAGCGACTTGTGGCCCTTGTGTCACCCAACCAGAGCGTAATGTTTCGGAAACGGCCGTTATCTCTTCATCGCCAATAATAGGTTTTGTAATGGGCACGCCCATATTCTTCTCTCCTGTAGTTGTTTGAAAGTAGGCAAAATAAATAAAATTTTGGCTCAACTGTTAAAAGTGTGTGAGCCTGATAAAATTGGTGATTATGGATTTCCCAATCACCGACTTACTTGATAAAGAAAACTGTGTCCAATGGATCATTGAACATTTCCATCCACATGGATTTAATTGTCCAACATGTAACGCACCTGTTGACAGGGCTCGTGAATTCCGCTTCACGGAAAAGAGCCAATTGATTGTCTATCGGTGCAACTGTTGTCAAAGCCCTTACAACTTGTATACCGGGACTATCTTTCAGCAACACCATTTGACACCGATGCAGACCGTCTTGCTCATTCGAGGTGTACTCAAAGGAGAATCCTCGAAAATGTTGTCTGCTGAGCTTGGCATCAACTACAAAACCGTTTTGACATTACGGCATGAGATCCAAGCAAACGCAGAACAATTACAACCTGATAGCCCACTTCTGGATAATGACACTGAAACAGACGAGATGTTCCAGAATGCGGGGGAAAAAAGGGTGTGAACATTTTGACCAAGATGATCCCCCACGACGCCGCGCAAACAAACGACGAGGACGCGGCACTTACGATAATGACCGTCCCCCTGTTGTGGGTACAGTTGGTCGCCAAAGCGGACAAGTGCGTTTAAGGGTTGTTAAAAATACAAAAAGCGAGACCTTAGTCGAGCATGTACATCGCTTTACTTTAGTTGGGTCTCAAGTCTACACAGATGAATACCAGAGCTATAATCACGTTATTCGTTCTCATGCCACTGTGTCACACGGCAACAAAGAATGGGCTCGTGATGACAATGGCGATGGTATTCGAGAGGTCCACGTTAATTCAGCTGAAGGCATGTGGACTGATGTTCGTAACTTTATTAGGTCATTCAAAGGCGTGCATAAGAAAAACTTGAGTGGATACATCGCTATCTGTGAATTTAGACGGAATCTGAAACGGATTTCACCTGATTTCATCTCTGTTCTAGTATCAATGCACACTTATGACCCATGAGCCAAAATTTTTGTATCAAGATCATTACTTTTTAAATTAGATCGATCTTCAGAGAGTTATCTAATCTAGACCACAAGCCATCTAATTTTTGTTCTTAAATATAGATGGTAGATAGACAGTTCTAAGGTTGAGTTCAATTGAGTACAAAGCTTGAACTGTAATTGCACCCTTGTTTTGTGCCGTCACAGTGATCAGTTTGACACCCGGATCAGGCCAGGAATAAGTAACTTCATCCAAAAACGTATTTTCTTGCACAATTAAAGGTTGCCCATCAGCCTCCCAAGTATACGAGATAGGGTTCGTGGTTGTGACTGGCTGGACATTTGCAAAAAAAGTATAAGCTGTATTGACGTGACCTTTTTTCGCGCCTGAAAGCGAAAGATTCTGTATGTCTACAAACTCTTGTCCACATGATGTATCCCATTTCACAAACTCAAGCAGCAACCAACTTGCGCCAGCGGTTGAATCAATGTGATACCCTACCAAACGGAATGCAGCAACACCAGCCATGCGATAAGCATCATTGTCGCTTTCATTCCAAATTGGCAGCCTCAACGTGCGCTTATTGTCGATGTGTGACATCAATCTAACTTGAGGCAGCGTCGTTGTGATAGCATTGCTTTTACCTAAAATCCAATCACCCTTGTTTAATGAGATGTCACTTGTATCATTTGGGTTTACATAACCATCTACAATCCAGGAAAATAATGGTGATGCTGGGTAAAGGTCAGTGTACCCATGATCTTTATAATCAGTGCTATTGCCTGGGCGTGTGAGGCTGTTTCTTAAAGTTAAATCATTGTCGGGTCTGCCAGCGTTCCATTTCAGCCAGCCAAAATCCCCAGTCTCCTTGCCATCATAAAGACGAAAGACCTGCCCTTCTGAAGCATGGGTAAGAGAGACATTAGGTACATGGGAAATGAAGCTGTGATAACTTGGAGGCACTGCGGGATAATCAAATTCACTGGAATCAGGATATTCGTTTGATCCATTTCCTGGTGGTGATACAGAGTAGCTTCCTTCGTTTAGGGCAATGGGAAATACTGAGCATGTGCCAGTATTATCGACTATGGGTTCGGGCGGAAGTTCAATTTCCCAAGCGTAGGTGTCATGTTGCCCACCAATGAAACTTGCCATTAAGCGCCCCCCCAAAAATGGCACACATTTTTGAGGATCCGGAGCTGATACATCACATTCTTCAGTGAAATCGGGTAGCTGAATTTGATAAGCTGGTTCTATCCACTCGTCATTGCAAAGTCCAGGTAAACAACGGTTGTCTGCCGGAATGCCATCTGGGTCAATCGTCCCTGTATTTCCAAATGAAAGGGACCAGTCTGATTGTGGAATGGTATCCATGTAGAAGACAATGGGAGAACGGGTGGTGTTGTCGATGTCGAATGCGGTTATAGAGATGACCTGACCTGCATATTGGGGTTCAAGATAGGTGATTGGTAGCGCCAGTCGGGTTTTGATACTTGAATTTTGCGGTAAGGTTTCCAGAGAGAAGACGGTGATACCGTTGGAACTATGCGACTGTGGATTGTTGATGATGTGTAAATTGCGGGCATTCACTTCACTGGGAACTGAGTTGATATAATTTGGCGGCCCCGCCCAGATATCAAACCCATTTTCAGATGCTCCGCTAACGGCCGTTACATTGAGATATAGTTCGCGATTACCAGTAAGCGGATTCACAATGATACCAGGAACATCCTCTGTGAGATCAACTTCAAATGTGCCTGGGGAATTAGCATCAGTTGGCACAAATACAGGCTGGTCAAAACTAGTGGCTGCTCCAGGAGAAACCCAATGCATGTCCGTATAATGGTTGCCATTGTCCCGGATTCCGTCTCCGCTTTGGCCGGTGTAACTCGCTAGTTTGATCGATTGCGGAACACCTTCTTCATTTCGTATCTTGTATGACAAATCATATCGAGTTTGCGTATTATAACGAGGTGTATAAGTTACCGGAATATTGCATTGACCGTCTCCATCCCCACTGCCACTACCACGATTCTCATCAATGCGTATCATCCAAAATGGATTAATTTGATCATAACTCAATCCTAAACCATCTTCGAGCAGATCAGTTTCCCCGGTGCTAACAACACATGGATTTCTTCGGTCATCCTTGCAAGATGCAGTACCCGTAATTGGAAATTGATTATCAATTGCGATGTCTGAGTGCGTAAAAATTGTTGATGTGACTGCATTATTAATGGAGTCAGGGTCAAACAACTCAATACGCACAATATCTGATGAATAAGTGGGGGGAATCAGAATCCGATATTTATAAGTATAAGAGCCACGTGCCCAACTGCTGTTTAATGGCGAATAAGGATCGCCAAAAGCTGTGCACGATTTTGGCCCAAATATGGCCTGATTAAAGGCATTTTCCAGACCATCAGTTCGTCGATTTATATAAATACCTCTTGGTTCTGGCAAAGGAAAACTGCCTTGTGTGGGGATGTTAACGGAGGAAGTCTCTGGCAAACTCTCAGCTGTAACAGACATGAGCATAACCATTCCCAAAAAACCGATTCCTAAAGTACCTACAAGAATCAACACGCGCTTTTTCATGTTAACACCCCTGTAATAATAATCACAAAACGTTTAGGAGTTGACCTAAGGAACGCAAATCAAATAACTAGTACACGTGGGCATAAATAAACACGCAGTTAGGCAGCAAGTGCTTTACCTTGATATGTCCAT
>JACSSI010000529.1 GCA_014879345.1 Anaerolineae bacterium
GTTCATCACCATGGAATATGTGGATGGTGGCAGTTTACGGGCGCATTTACGGCGGTTGCAGCAAGAAAATAAATATTTACCGTTGGCGCAGAGTTTGCAGATTGGCATCCACATGGCATCTGCCTTGGACTATGCCCATCGGCAAGACATTGTGCATCGAGATGTGAAGCCGGGCAATATCATACTTAAACGGTTAACGCGCTCAGATGAACCGGGTGAGCAGCCCTTCCGCGCCGTTCTTACAGATTTTGGTCTGGTAAAATTGTCTGAGGGGACGCAGATGACGGAAAGCGGCATGACGTTGGGGACACCCACCTACATGTCGCCAGAGCAGTGTGAAGGCGGGCCGCTAGACGGCCGTTCTGACCTGTATAGTCTGGGTGTGGTTCTCTATGAACTGTTCACCAACCGGCTCCCGTTTGCCTTCCAAAGTTTATCGGATGCGATTGCCGTGCATCAGCGCGGTGTTATGCCGGAACCGGCGCGTGATGCCCGTGCCGACTTGCCCCAAATCATTGACCTGATCCTCAACAAGCTGCTGGCTAAAAATGCCAACGAGCGGTACGCCACCGGCGGAGACCTGGAGAAGGCGCTGCGTAGTGCCATGATCTCTTTAGAAGGCGCACAGACTCAGGTGATAGAGCAAGAATCAGACATTTTAGCCAAGGTCACAGACCCGCCCTCTGGTTTTGAACTCATCATCAACACGCCCGGTCATCCTGCCAGCCACGTGCCGTTGACCCAGGCCACGATCACATTGGGCCGTAATGCGGATAATGACATTGTGTTACCCGCAGAAGGGGTGTCGCGGCACCATGCCCGGTTACAAGCAACGTCCTTGGGCTGGGAGGTGGTGGATCAGGGTGGCATTAACGGTACGTTTGTCAATGACCGCCGGCTGCGGGCAGATGACCAGATACCGATGACGCCGGGTGAACGGCTGCGTATTGGGCCGTATGAGTTGGTGCTGCATGGGCCAGAAGTGACCCCGTATGAATCTGATTTAACGGCGACGATGGCTGGGGTGGTAACGGCCGTTGGGCTGACATCAGCGTTAGGCCAAACCACACCTGCCGCCGCACAACTCTTGCCTGATGAAGACCCGTTAGAACTGTTTATTGCCCAAGACACGTTCACCGTGGAGGCAGGGCGGCAGCAGGAAATCATCCTGGAAATTGCCAACCGCAGCACGCAGGATGATCGTGTCAGTGTGCGCGTACAAGGCATCCCTGATAGTTGGGCGATTGTGCCGACTGAATACGTACCGGTTCCCGCTGGCGAAACGGTGCAGGTGACGATAACGGTGCGGCCGCCGCGCCATCGCAGCACGCCTACAGGCCGCCAGCGGATGCGGGTTGAACTGCGCTCGCAACGTTACCGAGAACTGCGCGTAGGCATCAGCGTGACCTTGTATGTAACGGGATTTGTGGCTTTTGAAGCGACGTTGAGCAATACGCAGGTGAAACTACCTGAGACAGTCGGTGTGACCATCCAGAACACGGGAAACGCGAAGGGCGAGTTCAGCGTCAAAGTCAACGACCGGCAAAAGGCGATGAAGATTCGGGGGGAACAGGGACGCATTGTTATTGAGGGCGGTCGTGCCAAAACGATTGATATTGAATTATCAGCCCATCATCAAAGCTGGTTGGGCGGCGGGGAGATGTATCCTTTTGAAGTGGTCGTGGCTTCAACTAGCAGTGGCCGAGTGACACTGCCCGGTGAAGCGCGAACCGGTACGGCAATCCCGCCGATGCTGCTTTATGTGTTGTTGTTTGTGGTGGTCTTTTGCATTGCGATGGCGTTTATTGCCGCTATTTTTGGTGCGGGTGATTTCTTTGGTGGCGGAGGCCGTCCGACGAGTACACCGACCGCTGGCCCTATTGAAATGACGCAAACGGCCGTTGCCCTGACACCAACTGTGGATGTAACGGCCGTTACCATTACCCCAGCCCCCGGTCAGGATAGCGATGGCGACGGCTTGAGCGATACTCAAGAGATCGCCATTGGCACAGACCCCAATAATCCCGATACCGATTTCGACTTATTGAGTGATGGCGATGAAGTTTTGATATATGGCACAAATCCGCTCAGTCGGGACACAGACAAAGATGCACTGGTAGATGGTGATGAAGTAAAAACCTGGGGGACGAACCCTCTGTTATGGGATACCTCCGGCGATGGTATCTCTGACGGCGAAGCGGTGGCACGCGGCTTGAATCCGCTCGTGCAGCAAACGGCTACACCCACGACGACACCGGTTGTATCCGCCACACCGACTTCAGGTGCTTCTGCCACACCGACCAATACACCTCAGGTGGTCACGGCTACCTTCACGCCTACTTTCTTGCCTTCCTGGACGCCGGTAGCGACTTCAACGCCAACGGGCGTGCCTACCTGGACAGCGACACCGTCGCAAACCCCTGTTTCGCCGACGCCGACAGTCACCAGCACGGCTACCAAGACACCGCTCCCGAATCCGGTGGTCGCCTGCCAGGCGACACCACCCACGATTGATGGGGTGTTTAATGTGACTGAATGGCCTGCCTCCCCGCAGATACAGTTTGCCCCGCAAGGCAATCCAGGCGCATTGGTGCAAGGTTATCTGGTGCGGAATGGTAACAACTTGTACATGGCCTGGCTGCTCAATGATAATACCAAGAATCCCAGCGATTCGCTGCGCCTCTATTTTGATACCACCCGCAATTTGGGAGACCCGGATACATCTGACCGTTTCTTCCAGGTGGTACGTGACGGTAATTTGTCTGTGCAGGCGGGTATTGGCAACAATTCTGATGGCCTGACGTGGAATCCGAGTTATAGCAGTGCTAACTGGACGGCCGTTATCGGGGAACCAGGCACAAATCAATGGGTTGTGGAAATGCAGATAGACATCGCCTTAGAGATGCCCGCGCTGACGAATCCGTATGGCATGATGGCGCAAGCGTTGTCCGGTGATTTAGCTACCTGGCCGCCTGGGGGTAATTCTGTAAGTGCAAATACGTGGCAGGGGGTTAATTGGCCTGCTTGTCCGTAATGGACCAGTGAGCAGTGAACAGTGAACAGTTTCGTGGGGAAGGGACTGTTCACTGTTTTTTGTTGTATGGGATGGGGGGGAGAACGGCCGTTGCTTCACACTTAACCATTCATCACCATTCCACCTCTTCACCAAACCACTTCAAATAAATCTCATCGAACGTGCCGTCTTCAAAAATAGTGAGCAGTGCCTGGTTGATTATTTCTCTATATGGACTGTTTTGTGGCAGAGCAATGGCCGTATATTGTTCTTCAAACGTTTCGCCCATAACTTCCAGGTCGTCATTTCCGTGCTGCTGGGCATAGTAGGTAAGGAGCGGTGCATTTAGCACCACACCAGCAGCCCTGTCATCTTTGAGCATTTGATGCGCTTCCTCTAAATTTTCAGCCGTAATGTATTTAATGCCTCTTTGTATCAGGAACTCTTCAGCGGCCGTATCGGCGATGGTGACGACGGTTGATCTGGCCATATCCTGAAGCCGTTTTTCATGGCCTTGCAGTTCCATCACCGTGATATGAGCCGTGACACCGGCGGTTAGATTGGCGACCAGGAACAGCCCTGTCACCATCCAGAAGAGAGCTAAAACACGCCCCACTTTTCCCAAAGGCACTTTGTCGCCGTAACCTACTGTTGTTACGGTAACGGCCGCCCACCAGATTGCTTCCCATATCCCGGCGAGATACCCTTTTGGGAAATGGTTGTCATTGGTTTGTCGCTCAAAAAACCAAATGACATTGGCTGCTACCATGATAAGTCCAAAGAAAACAATAAGGAGCTTGAGGACATCGAGTGAAAAAATGGCGGAAAAGATGTTGCTAAATGGCCGAATCGGATCTTTGATGGACATGACCCGTAGGCCAGAGACGAAAAACGGAATGGAGAAATCCATCACCTCTTCCCGCTCGGCTGTGATGACCAGGACAGACATACCCACATCTGCTTCACCACTTTCTACGTTATCCAGGATGTCGGTGAAATTATCGACAACGACCCACTCGTATTCCAACTCTGTGCGCAAGGCGATTTCTTTCCACAGGTCTATGCTGAAGCCAGATAGCCGTTCTGGCTCCACAATAACAAATGGCTCGGCGTATGATGTGTACACTTTGAGCGGCTCATTTGGTTCATCAGGTGAATCTTGAGCGGCGAGGGTGGCGGTTGAAACCAGGGTTAACAAGATGACGAGGACGATAATCAATAGTAAGTGCGCGTGGTTGTTGTGATTTTTATTCAGCATAGTCTATAAGTATAGCGGGAATTGGTATGGGTAAAAAACGGC
>JACSSI010000530.1 GCA_014879345.1 Anaerolineae bacterium
GATTTGTGGTGAATCCCATATTAACAAAGTTAAGCCTTTTCTTTTAATCGACTTTGGAAACGTCCTGGTGTAAACCCTTTGTGTCTGGCTCGTTACCTGAATTCGATGGTAGAATGGAACCATATAAAAGCAACCATGCATTTGGCATACACGATGACTCAAAAACTTCTCTACCTACCCGATCAAGCAAAACTTTCCTATTATGACAGTGGCACAAAACGGCCGTTACTCCTCATCCATGGCAATACCGGCACAGCCCAAACACACCTGGGCAATATAATCAGCCAATTACAAGCAAGCCATCGTATCATCGCCCCCGATTTGCGTGGTTACGGTGCCAGTCAACCGCCGCAACGAACCTATCCAGCCAACTTTTACCAGCGCGACGCCGACGACATGGCAACCTTGCTCAAACATCTCGACTGTGGCCCCGTCATAGTGCTGGGGTTTAGCGACGGTTCTGAGAGCGCCATCCTGTTAGCTGCCGCCCATCCAGAGCTGGTGCGGGGCGTCATTGGATGGGGCATATCCGGCATCATCTCGCCAGAAATGCTTAAACGAGTCCAGGCCTGGCTGCCCGTACCAGACAAAGACAACTGGGAAGATTGGCACAAACAAATCGCTACATTACATGGCGAAACACAAGTGCAGCCCATGATCGAAGGTTGGGTCAATGCTGCCAACACCATCGCGGCCAACGGCGGGAACATTTGTCTCAAAGAAGCCGCCCAAGTCACATGTCCCACCCTGCTCATCAATGGCGATGCTGAAGTGGGCAATACCGTGCGTGATGTTACCCGCCTGAAAGAACGACTGCCCCAGGGTCAACTAGAAATCGTCGCCCACAGCCGCCATGCCATCCAAAAAGATCAGCCAGAAAAACTCCTGCAACTCATCACAGCTTTTCTAGACAAAATTGACGCCTGATTGACCCTTCACCGAGGTGCAAAATGCCAGATTTCACTTTGCAAATACGCGCCATTCAACCTGATGACATACCCGGCCTCCATGCCATCATAAGCCATCCACAGGTAGCCGAAAACGGACTCCACCTCTACACCACCGAATTCAGTGACACCCAAGAACAATTTCAAAAATCAAAACCGGGCGTTCATAGACTGGTTGGAGAGCTTGACGGGCAAGTGGTGGTGCATGGGCAGTTGCGCCAATACCAACGCGCTCGCCTGACCCACACGGGCGAACTGGGTATCTACGTCCATCCCGACTTCTGGGGACAGGGCATTGGCACACAGATGATGGAGAAGCTGCTGGATATAGCTGACAACTGGCTCCCCATCTGGCGGCTCAATTTGGAAACGTTCAGCCACAACAAAGCGGCGCGGCGCCTGGCTGAAAAATTTGGCTTTAAACGAGAAGGTGTGCAGCGCAAAGCTGCCTTTGGCAACGGCCGTTTTCAAGACATCACCATCTACGCCCGCCTCAAACCACCCAACCTGGACGTGCCTCGCATCCAACTCGACCCGCCACCACTCATGCCAGCCCTTAATCTGCTCACCGAAAAACCCGCCATCACCATTCGCCCCGCCCACCCCGACGACGCCAGCGACCTGTCCACCTTGTGGCAGCATCCACTGGTCTGCGCCACCACCTTGCAAATGCCCAGCCAGGAAATCTGGCAAACCAAACAGCGTATGGATGGGCCGCCTCCGGCTGGGCTGCATCGACTGGTCGCTGACGATAACGGCCGTTGTGTGGGCATGATCACCGTCAACCAAAGGCAAAACCCGCGCCAAACACACTGTGGCGGCATTGGCATGATGGTACACCGCAATTACTGGGGCTGGGGTATCGGCACGCAGCTCATGGCCGCCATCCTCGACATCACCGACAACTGGCTTGGCCTCACTCGTGTGGAACTGGAAGTCAACACCGACAACCCCGCCGCCATCCGCCTCTACCAAAAGTTTGGCTTTGAGATTGAAGGTACTCACAAACTACATGCGTTGGGAAACGGCCGTTGGGCCGACAGCTACTTCATGGCAAGACTCAGATAATTGTCAATTGCTAA
The DNA here is from genome assembly GCA_014879345.1 of Anaerolineae bacterium. Taxonomy (GTDB): domain Bacteria; phylum Chloroflexota; class Anaerolineae; order Promineifilales; family Promineifilaceae. The sequence continues at coordinate 2,030 of JACSSI010000530.1, forward strand.
CTTTCAATTGTTAATTGTCAATGATCGCGCCCCCATTAACAATTGACAATTCCCCCTTTTCACCTGACAATTACTCCGACCGACTGGTCAGTCTGATAGGAGAAGCTATGACAAACGATTCACCCCGAGACCCCGAAAGCACCAAAACCCGCATCCTTGACGCCGCCCTCAACATATTCGCCAGCAAAGGCTACTACGACACCCGCATGGACGAAATTGTAGACGAATCCCACACCTCCAAAGGCGCGATTTACTTCCACTTTCCCAACAAAGAGCGCTTGTTTCTGGCGCTGGTAGACCAATTCGCCGATTTGCTGGAACGGCGTGTCATCGAAGCCATCGAGCCAGAAGAAAAAGGGATTGCCCGCGTGCGCGTGGCGCTGGAAACCACGCTCGACACCTTCGGCAAATACCGCCGTCCTGCCAAAATCCTGCTGGTGCAGGCCGTCGGCCTGGGTGCACCCTTTGAGAACAAACGCAACGAAGTCAACGACCGTTTCGCCCGGCTCATTGACACCTATTTGCAAGAGTCTATTGAAGTAGGTGATATTGAACCGATTGATACCGAAGTGGTGGCCTACGCCTGGATGGGCGCGATTTATGGCGTGGTTATTCGCTGGGTCTACACCGGCGAACCGACTTCCGAGCGTATTATGTCAACATTACTGCCCGTTTTATTACGCAGTGTGGGGTTTGAAGATTATGGATAATCAAAAATTAAAGATTGAAGATTGGACAACCCCCTCAGATGACCAATCTTCAATCTTCAATCCTCAATCTTTCACCGACCAACGCCTCGTCTCCTACAGCCTGCCCATCGACGGCATTTCTGCGATGGATTTTCTGCATCACGCGCAAGGCCAAGAGCGCTTCTTCTGGGAAGATGTGCGCGACCATATTACCTTTGCTGGTTTTGGCGCGGCGGCGAACTTGATGGCTTGGGGAAACGGCCGTTACGCATCCATCCAGCAACAAGCCAGCACCCTCTTCACCGACACCATCCTGCTCAACACCGTGCCAGACCTGGCCAAGCCCCGCCTCTTCGGCGGCTTCGCCTTCCGTGACGACTTCCTGCCCGACAACACCTGGGCCGCTTTCCACCCCGCCCATTTCATCCTGCCCCACTACCAGTTCGTCCAACTCAGCGGCGAAGCCTGGCTGACCATCAACGCCCTCATCCCCCTCACCGACGAGCCGGAAAATAGTTTGCCGATTTTGCGGGAAGCGTTGGAAACGCGGCGAGATGTAATAAAAAAGATTAAAGATTCAAGATTAAAGAATAGAGAACAATCTCCAATCTCCAATCTCCAATCTCTTACCTACCCCATGTCCCAAACAACCTGGGCAACCCTCATCAACGCCGCCCGTCACGACATTGCCGCGACAGAATTGAAGAAAGTGGTATTGGCGCGGGTGTGCGAGGCCAAATTTCAGGAACGCATCGACATTGAAGACGCGCTCACCTTCCTCAACGAGCAATACGCCGATTGCTACCGTTTTGTGTTTGAGCCACGGCCGTTTCACACATTTTTCGGCGCGACCCCAGAACTGCTCGCCAAAGTGGAAGGCACACAACTGACCACCATGAGCCTGGCTGGTTCCATTGGTCGCAGTGCTGATCCGCTGAAAGATGCTGAACTCGGTCAAGAACTGCTGGAAAGCACCAAAGACCGCCACGAACACGAGCTTGTGGTGATGTCAATTCTCAGCCGATTAGCACCTCTCACCAGAAAGCTGGAAATCTCGCCCCAACCTGGCGTTTACAAACTGAGCAATATCCAACACCTTTTCACACCTATTCGCGCCACCCTCATCAGCGCCGATGGCATACTGCCGCTGGTGGAAGCCCTGCATCCCACGCCAGCGCTGGGCGGTTCACCCCGCGATCTGGCGCTGGACTTTATCAGCAAAGCTGAACCGATACCGCGAGGCTGGTATGCCGCGCCTGTCGGCTGGATTGACTACAAGCTCGATGGCGCGTTTGCCGTCGCCATTCGTTCCGCCGTCGCCCAAGAGCGCCGAGCCTGGCTGTATGCGGGGGCAGGCATTGTGGCGGATTCAGAACCAGTAAAAGAGTGGAATGAGACGGATCTAAAATTCAAACCCATGTTAAATGCTTTAGGAATCATGAAATGAGTAATATTACTACCCAAAATCCAAACATTCGGGATGCGAAACTATTTATAGACGCGCTCATCGCTTCTGGCTTAACGGCCGTTGTCATTTCCCCCGGCTCCCGTTCCACCCCACTCACCCTGGCGTTCGCCGCCC
>JACSSI010000531.1 GCA_014879345.1 Anaerolineae bacterium
CGGCTCGACTATGTGCTGGAAGCACGGACAGGGCCTGGTAAATTCAGGATAACGGCCGTTTCTGGTGATGCCCGCAGTTCTCAGGAAGTTGATATCGCCATCGAAGGGGAAGCCCAGGTATCGGTCATCACGCCAACCTCCACCCCCTCTCCATCACCCACAGCCACCGACACCGCCACGCCCACGCTGACACCCACAGCCATCCCATCGCCCACAGCCACACCTGTGCCTCCACCACCTGAACCACAAGAGCCGGGCATCAACATCGCCCTCTCGGAGTTTGCCACCCTCATCGCCGTTTTGGTGGGGCTGACAATGGTCGTCACCGCCGGGTATTTGCTCAGTATCCAGTCTACTAATTCGTCGCTGCCGCAGCAAATGCGCTGGGTGCTTTGGGGCGTTATTGGCGCTTTGGTGGCTTACAATTATGTGGCGTTGGGGCTGCCGGGAACGGCCGTTCTCGCCAATCTGGGAGCCTGGGGCGGGCTGCTCATCACCCTCATCGGCGGTGCAGCGGGTTTGGGACTTTACACAGCGACTCATAACAAATCATCGTAGTTGTTGCCTCCAGGGCGAGACAGACTGCCCGATTATCTTCTTAAATCTGCGTCAGGAAACGGCCGTTTTGCCCAAAAACCAAATGATCCACAATAACCAAAGTCATCATGTTTCCATGACAAATGGTACTTTTTCCCTTCAACCCATCACTTTATAATGCCAGTGCTAAAACAGTTTGGGGACTGCTCACAACATAAAAATCCCAACCATGCGTAAAAAGAAAATCACAAAAGATAACTACTGATTTATCGGGCGACACCTATATTCAACCAGTTACAGAGGGCAAATGACTTTTCTGAAACGGGCGGGCAGCATTGCTGATACAGTCTATACCCAAAACTTTGACGTGGAGAACCAGTTGACCAGCGTGGTGTTCAACTGGGAGACGACCAGCTTTGCTTATGATGCGGCCGGGATTCGCGTTAAAACTACTGCCCCCAATGGCACAATCACTGACTATCCTTTCCCTGGTTATGAAGTGGAAGCGCCCGGCCAAAGCGGCCAAACCACCCGTATTACCTTTTCTATTGCGGGGCAGGCGGTGGCGCTCAAGGTGATGGGCAGCAGCAGCAATACCTACTACCTTTATAACGACCATCTGGGCAGCACGAGTGTGATAAGCTATGCCTTTGATGACCTCACGACAGCCAATGTAAACGAGGCCGGGCAATTGGTAACTGGCAGCACTGCCCGCTACACCCCCTTTGGCGACTGGCGCACCGAACCCACCACCAACCTGACTGACCGCGGGTATACCGGCCACCTGCATAACAACCTGGGCGGCGGCGCGGATGACCTGGGGCTGATATACATGAACGCCCGCTATTATGTAAGCGGCATTGGCCGTTTTGCCAGCGCCGACACGATAGTGCCCAACCCCACCAACCCGCAATCCCTGAACAGGTATAGCTACACCCGAAATTCACCCCTTAACCTGATTGACCCCACGGGTCACAGGGAATGCGACGGATCAAACGATTGCAGTAAACCCTTATCACATGAAGCTCCATCACACTCAACTTTATTGCCCGATGAAAAACCAACTGGTTTAAACCAAACATATGGGGAATTAGCTTGGGAAGGTTTGCAGAAAATACAGGCAATGGAAGGGGGTTGGTGGGGAAATGTTCTTGATGCGCAAGAAGCTGTTATGCTTATTCTAAATCATGAACTTGGTGAAGAAATGGGGCCAAATGCTCACCATGCACCATTAGATGCGCTTATCAATAAATTTAACAATAATTGCTCAGGTGGCGCGTGGTCTACGTCGTGTATAAATAATTTTTGGGGATATTCATCTGTTATCAAAGAAAGTAAAGTTTCTCTTAACGGTGGAGATCGCTTCGCTCGGCCTGGATATATTTCATGGCTCACGGAAACGGCCAACAGTTTCATTAATCACACCGCAAAATCAGTTGACCCTAGTCTAACGCAATGGGGTAATGCATTAAATAACCGTTCTGCTCAATTACTTTGGCAAGATTATCAAAACGGTGTGACAACGTATGCATCATATGTCAGCATATCAGGTTATGATTCACTCCAAGTTTCAGAAATAGGAAGCATTTTTGCTGTTCAAACTCATGCACAGTGGTTAAAGACTGGAACTTTGCAAGATTGGATTTATCCAGAACAATAATAGGAAGGAAAATTATGCCAAAACAAGAGTTCATTCCTGAAAAAAAATTTATACGTAACTTCTTGATTAAGCTATCGCTTTTTCTCATGACAACACATTTGGTAGCCTGTTCTGTCCAGACACAAGCAGATATTGAGACAGATAGTCCAATACAGTTGCCGATGTCAGAAACTTCTCCTCCGACAACTACTCATATTTCTACTGCGACATTAGAACCACAAACAGCAATAACTTTGACCCTTGAACCAACCATAACAACAACTTCTACGGCAACATCACCGCCAATTCCATCACCAACAGAAAGTACTGTGTCACAAGCAGAATGTCCCTCATTAGTAAATAACCTGGCCCGACATATTTGGTCGAGTGGTGGGATATTATTCAATACAGGCAAGCTACCTGAAGGTGCATTGTGGTGGCCACAAGTAGAAAAAGATGGCATTTGGGTTATTTCGGCCAATAGTCTTGAGCCTCAATTAGCGTACCAGCCAGCAAAATATGTTTCAATTTCACCGGATGGCAATCGTTTGGTGAGTGGAAAAGCCGTATCTACAGGAAACTCACCAATAATAGTTCTCTATTCAATAAATACTGGTAAATTCAATGAAATTGTTTTGCCTCTTGTGGTTGGTGAACCGATAGTTGACCAATACCCAACCTGGATATCCAATGATCATGTTGCCAATATAACACGTCTAGAAAAAAACCTTGGGTCTGGGGAAATATGGAATGAAGTTGTTGTGGATGCTACATCACAAAAGATTGAATCTTCAACACTGGAGCTTAATCTTCCAGAGTATTATTTCGACAAATACGATGAGGAACAAGGTATTCCTACCGGTTTTGTGGCTGTAGACCCTACCCGTAAACGTGTCCTCTATACGGCAGGAAATGATCAAAATCATGAAATACGTCTGCTTGATCTTGAAACAGGCGAAATACTTTGGAAAGAACGTTCAGAGTACTTGACAAATAACATTCCTCAGTGGTCACAAGATGGACAACGAGTGCTGTTTAATATTTCTATGTTGAGGCAAGACGTTGAACCTTACACGGGTCTGAGTGGCGACTCGTACATTCCTTTTGCTTGGAGCAAGCTGGTAAGTTTAAGCCGTGATGGGGAGGAGGAGGCGCTACCACTACAGCCATATCCAGGTTTACTTGATCAGGAGTTAAACAATTTTTCTCGTTCACCAGATAGTCGCTATATCTTCTACAGCTTTTATAGTTATGAGACCTCGAGTATTCACGCTTATATAGTTGACACCCTAACAGGGGAAAATAGGCAAATCTGTGACCCTCAATCTCGTTTTTTTGGGAGCTGGCCACTTGGAAGTGCGGACAGTGGAAAAGTTGAAGTACATTGGCTGCCAAATAGTCAACTGGTTTATCGAACTCTCGTTGAAAAAGACGGGCAATGGGCACATTCCTTAAGGGTTCTCACCATACCTGAGTGGACATCAGAAGTGATATATGAAGCTGACCCTAGGTATGGAATAAATGTTTTTGGTTGGACACCTGTTGAGTTTCCCAAACCATGACATGATTATACTAATATTACGCTCGACAAGGCATTTGCTCTTTCGGTAAAAGGTAGGCCATCGAACTCTAAACTCGAGTAAATTCGTCAGCCACTAATTAACTACATCTACTATATTGGAAAAAGGATGTAAGTCTCCAGAGAACTAGAAAATGGTTGCTTCTAGAATGTGGATTGGCGAACAGTCATCAAGGTGGAAATGTAAAGGTGAAATGGGCAGAACGGCCGTTCTGCCCGTAATTCATCAAGTTTAGTTAGGAGATGGGGTGGTAACGGCCGTTTGAATGGAAAATGGTTATCGGTAAATGCTTAATGGTTATTGGAAACGGCCGTTTTGCCCACCGTTCACGAAGTTTATCCAGGAGATTGGGTGAGGAACGGCCGTTTTTGCCCAAAGTCCTTCAAGTTTAGCCAGGTGGTGGGGTGGTAGCGGCCGTTCTGCCCATAGTTCACGAAGTTTATCCAGGAGATTGGGTGAGGAACGGCCGTTTTGCTGCCAAATACGAAAATGTCTATAGAAAATCGGGGGGCTTGGGCTAAAATCTTGAG
>JACSSI010000532.1 GCA_014879345.1 Anaerolineae bacterium
TATCATGAAACTGGGTGATGCCTTTCATCTTCAGGTAGAAGTCATTCCCACAGGTTCCATTTCCCTCGACATCGCCCTCGGTGTAGGCGGTGTTCCTCGTGGACGAGTTATCGAAATCTACGGGCCAGAATCCTCCGGTAAAACCACTTTGTGCCAGCACATCGTGGCTGAAGCCCAAAAACGGGGCGGCATCTGTGCCTTTGTCGATATGGAACACGCCCTCGACCCCACCTACGCCGCCAAATGTGGTGTAGACGTGAACAACCTCTACGTCTCCCAACCAGACACGGGTGAACAGGCGCTAGAAATCGCAGACGCCCTCATTCGTTCCGGCACCATGGATGTTGTCGTCGTGGACTCTGTAGCCGCCCTCGTCCCACGCGCCGAAATCGAAGGCGAAATGGGAGATGCCCATGTTGGCTTGCAAGCCCGGCTCATGTCTCAGGCATTGCGCAAACTCTCTGGCGCCATCAAACAAACCAACACCGTCGTCATCTTCACCAATCAACTACGCTCCAAAATTGGCGTCATGTTTGGCAGCCCGGAAACCACCAGCGGCGGCAACGCACTTAAGTTTTACGCCTCAGTGCGGCTAGATGTCCGTCGTATTCAGGCCATCAAAGCTGGTGCAGATGTTGTGGGCAATCGCACCCGCGTTAAAGTTAAGAAAAACAAAGTAGCACCCCCATTTACTGAATGTGAATTCGACATCATGTATAATGAAGGTATATCCAAAACTGGCGATGTTTTGGACTTAGCTGTAAATTATGAACTCGTTGACAAACGTGGCGCCTATTTTCGCTACGGTGAAACACTATTAGGGCAAGGGCGGGAAAATGCAAAGAGTTATCTGGCAGAAAATCCCGCAATTCTTTTAGAAATTGAAAACCTGGTACGCGCAACGGCCGGGTTATCTACGTTGGATGTGGTAGAAACAACAGACACATTCATCGAATAATTTAATATTTGAAGCAATCCAGAAGTTGGATTGAAAGCGCCTTCGGCGTTGACTGATTAAGTTTTACATCTGTTAGCAGATCAGATTTTAGGGAAAGGCGATTCGGTAGGTATTACCGGACGACAAACAACGAAAAACTGGGCAAAAGAACGTCATCAATTTCAGCACTCATTAATGACGATAATACGGCAGCAATTGTGTATAAGAGGGAACTGATATGGAGTATTCTAACGTGGTAATTCAGTGGTTTCACTCTCGGCACAGTTGTCAAAACTAAATTTTATTCTCAGACCAGAAGCTGTTATGTGTTTGTATCCAAACAATTGAATCGCAGCAAACGTTTTCAGGTAAGCAAACGTTACTTAAGGTGATCAACAACAGTACAAAGAATTGAGGTTTTTTAGCCTCATGGTTTTGTTATCAGCAACGGCCGTTGTGCAAGCGCAACGGCCGTTTTCATTTTAAAATGGGAAAAATCACGTCACTAAGCGTACAAAAACGTAACCAAGAACGTGTAAACGTCTACATTGATGGCGAATTTGCCTTTGGGTTAGCCTACGTGGCGGCTGCCCGTCTGCACGTCGGTCAGGAACTTTCCCCAGATGAAATAAAAACGCTGCAAGACCAAGACACTGTAGAAAAAGCCAAAGACAGTGCTTACCGGCTAATCAGTCTCCGCCCGCGTAGTGCCATGGAAATCCAACAAAATCTGAGTAAAAAAGGATACGATCCTGACGTTATTACACAAGTGATTGATCGCCTTATCGAGCTGGATTTCCTTAACGATGAAGCCTTTGCTCACTATTGGATCGAACAAAGAGATACATTCAAACCGCGCAGCCATATGGCCTTGCGCCAGGAACTGCAACAAAAAGGCATCAGCCGCAGCATCATAGACCAGGCGCTTACAGCCTCAGATGAAACCGTTGCAGCCCGCGCAGCCGCTGAAAAAAAAGCAAGACAATTGGCTCGCTATCCTGAAGAGGAGTTCAAGATAAAACTGGGGCAATTTTTGCAGCGACGGGGCTTCAACTATGCCCTCATCAAAGAAATAAGCGACGAGATGTGGCAAGAAATAGAGTTAGAAAACGTCTCGGCAAATGATTAACAGCTTTCCTGCTTAACCCGCACCCTTTGGGGGAAGATCGAGCAGAGGATTTGCATCTTGAACGCAGTGAAGCATCATCAGATTCTTCATTGCGCTCAGAATGACAAATTCTGATAAAAATTTACATTTGAAAGAGATGGCTACCCAACCATCTCTATACAAAACTAGGAGAAATCAAGCATGTCTGGAATTTGGATAGGCATCTTAGTGGGGGTTGTCCTCGGTGGCGCAATTGCTGCTGCGGTCACATGGTATATTACCAAACCCCGCACGGAAGAAGCCTTAACACAATTTAACAATGAACTAGAGCGGACTCGTGCCGCGACTGAAAAAGAAGCCGAACAAATCTTGTCTGCCGCCCGTGGTGAAGCGAAGCAGATCCGCCAGGAAGCAGATAAGGCCATCGACAAACGGTACAAGGACCTGGCTAACGCTGAAGAACGTGTTGACCGGCGCAGCGCCGCCCAAGACCAGCAAACCGTCAAATTTGAGCAGCGGGAAGCCAAACTCAACAAACGGCAAAGTCGTCTGGATATACGCTTCAACGAAATCACTCAGATGGAAAATGAGCATCGGCAAAAATTAGAAGAAATCGCCAACATGACCAGTGAGGATGCCAAAGCGCTTTTGCTGGAAGATGTAGAAAAAGAATCCCGGCAGGATATGGCGCGGGTCATGCGTGAAATCGAAGACGAAGCCCGTGAAACGGCCGATATCAAGGCGCGTAATCTGGTAGCCCTGGCTATGCAGCGCATCGCCAGTGATCAGGTCGCCGAATTGACAGTTTCTGTGGTGCCACTGCCCAGCGAAGAAATGAAAGGGCGCATTATCGGTAGAAACGGCCGTAATATTCGTGCCTTCGAGCAAGCGGCTGGTGTTGATATTGTCGTTGATGATACGCCAGAAGCCGTCACCGTTTCCAGCTTCGACTCTGTGCGCCGCGAAATCGCTCGCCGCGCCATGGAAAAACTGATCACGGATGGACGCATCCACCCGGCGCGCATCGAAAAGCTCATCAAAGACTCCACAAAAGAAGTGGAGCAGGTCATCAAGGAAGCTGGCGAACAAGCCGCCTACGAGGCGAATGTACACGGCCTGAATCCGCAAGTGCTGCGTATGTTGGGTCGGTTAAAATACCGCACATCCTATGGGCAAAATCAGCTTCACCACTCCGTTGAAGCAGCCAAAATTGCGGCCGTACTGGCCTCTGAATTGGGTGCTAACGTAGAAATAGCCAAGATGGGCGCTCTGCTCCATGACCTGGGCAAGGCGATGGATCATGAACAAGAAGGCACTCATGCCATGCTTGGTGCTGAATTTGCCAAACGCTTCCGCGTACCACCCATTGTCGTCAATGCCATCGCTTCTCACCACCACGAAGTAGAGCAAGAGTCCATTGAAGCTATCATCGTGGAAACGGCCGATGCCATCTCGGGCGCACGTCCTGGCGCACGCCGTGAAAGCCTTGAAAATTACATCAAGCGTGTGCGCACACTGGAAGAAATCGCTACTGCCCACGAGGGTGTGGAAAGTGCTTATGCGCTGCAAGCCGGTCGTGAAATTCGTATTCTGGTGAAACCCGGGGCGATTGATGACTTGGGCGCCATGCGGCTGTCCAAAGACATTGCGCGCACCATTGAAGACAGTATGCAATATCCAGGGCAAATTCAAGTAACCGTTATCCGCGAAACACGGGCGGTAGGTTACGCTAAATAATCATTCAGGTTTAGGTTTGTAGTGACCACCGTAGAGGTCACTACAAACCTAAACCGTGCTACAGAAACCATTGCCCAATTCAGGATGGGGACGGGAGTCAAGAAAGTGAGTCTCAACGATTTTTGCGAAGTAATTGAATTTAATGAGGCAGGTTACGCGCCAATAGTAGATTTTCAGAGTTGGCGCGTTGCCATGCTCAACTACATTGACGAACTCGAACCCAATCAAATCAATAATTTCCAGTGCCATTTAGAAACGGATGAAGTATTTGTTTTGCTGGCAGGTCACTGTATTTTGTTTTTGGCGGAAGTGGCTGAAAACAGGCAAATCATTACCATTCACGCTGTCGATATGGAGCCTCACCGTGCCTATAACATCAAACAAGGTATATTCCACACGCACACCCTGACCCAGGACGCGAAGGTGTTGATCATTGAAAACAGGGATACCAGTGATTTAAATTCACCTAAAATTATGATCGACCAGACAATCAATGAACAATTG
>JACSSI010000533.1 GCA_014879345.1 Anaerolineae bacterium
GGCAGTGAGGGTAGCAACAGCGGCTGGTAAAGCATAACGGCTGTTTCTCCAGATGAGAACGGCCGTTACCAACACTGTCACCACCCCCACAACAAAGTTATAGATGGGCAGCCAATCAACCACATAATAGTCTGGCAGCGTACCCAGCAGCACTCGCCCGCCGGCAACAATTGCCATCCCCCCGATGATCCAGGCGAGGATGGCGGCAGCTTTAGAAAGCTTTGAGTTCATTTCACGCTCCTAGTTACCCGCTGACGACCCTTCCAATAAAATTTCTCCGGTATCCATCGTCGCCAAGCCTCGGCGCATAATTTGCCACAAGGACAGCACGATGGGAATGATGGAAAGCGTCCACAGAACATAGGCCGTGCCATGCAGAATGCCTTGATAAGCAGTCAGGAAGATGCTGGCCCACAAGAAAAAGCCCCCTAAATTCACCGTAACCAGACTGAACCAACTGCCGCCCAATTGAGCCGGTTCATTCGGCAGGAACATGCGGTAGAAGAAATAGGGAATGAAGGCGTAGCCAAACTGCAAAACCCAGCCATAGACGAGCGCCTGGGGTGCATTTTGCTCAATACCTACTCCGGGAAAACCAGGGACGTTTAGAATAATCAACGGCGCTACCAATACCGGCGCTAAAATCCACCAGTAAGCCGTCACAATATGCCACAGACCGGGGTGCGTCCACGCTTCTTTATCTCCCCACAGTGGCTTAATCACGTTCAGCAGCAGCCAGATGGTGGCAGACAGGAACAGGATGATGCCCGGCACGGAGAACCAGTTGGATTTAACCCAGGGGCCGATCACCAGTCCCAAAGCGCCGATGGTCAACATCCAGAAGATGGGGGTAATAGAACGGGGCCAGGCTAACGGCCGTTTCGCCCAAACCGGATACATATCCACAATCATCCCGGCAAAAACCATCGTCAGAAAGCCCCAGTTATTGGCATGAATATGCACTTCAACAGGCACGGCGATGCGCAGCCAACTGCTCCAGCCCAGCCACAAGCCCGTACCTACGATGATCCCCAGCAAAAAGTAGCTCAAGCCCACGATGTAGAATTTACGGCCGTTATGGGAACGGCCGTTATCAGCTACAGCTACCGGTCGGCTTACTTTCATCTCATATAACTGCACAATGAGCAGTGTCGTGGCAATGAAAACGAGCGTGCCGCCCGTGAATATCAACGCCTGGTTGACGATAGGAATGCCCACCAGCAGCGTCAACAGGCCGATATTCAACGTCAGCCAGATGTCCCAGCGGAACTTGGGGCGTGGCAGCCCCACCTGAATGGCAATAATAGCTGGCAGCAGCCCGAAAACCATCTCTGTAATCGCCCCCAGGGTGATAAAATGGACGCGCAGCCAGCGCAGCCCGTTAAACCAGGGTATAAGGGTAAAGCTTGTCAGCGCCGCATCCGCCGCCATCAAACCAGCCATCGCCACAAATAAAGCCGTCATCAAAAAATAAAGATTCATACGTACCTCCAAATAGCGAGAGGATAGAGCAAGAGCGAGAGGGAAATGCTGTCCTCTTGCTCTCGCTCTATCTCTATCTCTATCTCTATCTATAACGGCCAGTCACGTAAGATGCGTTCTGTCTCTTCGGCATGACCGCTTTCATCACGCACCATATCTTCTAGCTGTACCGCCAGTCCTTTGTCGCCGAACGAGTCGGCTTCGCGGGCGCGTTGGGTGTAATCAGTCGTGGCTTTACGTTCGGCCGCTACGATTGCTTCGAGCATTGCCTTGTTTGTCTGAGCGGCTGTCACCGGACGAGGCGCGGTAACGGGTTCGCCACCCAAAGCCACAATCTTGTTAGCCAGGAATTGAGCGTGTAACTGCTCGTCGGCCACTTCGGCCATGAAAAACTGCACCAACTGTGGCCGGTAAGGCCCGGTTGCCTTTGCCGCATAGGTCAGGTATTGGATGATGGCGCTTAGTTCGCCCGCCAAATCTTCGTTTAAATTGTCGATCAAGGTTTGTTTGTTCATTTTTTTCTCCTTTAAATTGAGCAGTGTACACAACCGATTATTTACGCAATGCGCGTCGCTAAAAAGGCCAGGCGCGTTTCGGCTTCCAGGCCGCGAACAGTGCCTTCTGGCATGACGATGGTGGCGCCAGCACTCACGCGCCACCGTTCGCCATCGACCACCATCCAGCCGCTGCCGGTCAGGAAATGATACATTGAGGTTGATTCAGGGTGTTCGGGAATTTGTTGGCCTGGCTCTAGTCCAGCCACGAGCACTTTCACTTTGTCATTTACCATTAAAATCTGGGGCTGAGGACCATCATCTGCGTAGACGACTTTCTCTTGCCAGTTGGGGAATAGAATTGCTTCAGTCATTTGTTTTGTCCTTTTTGTTGTTTTAGAAAGCATAACGGATTGAATAACGGCCGTCGCCGACTTTTGTCGGGTTTAGCAATCAGGTTGGTGCAGGGGCAGGTCGCTTATCTTTTCGCTTGGGATGCGCAGCCAAACCATGTCCCCGTCAATCCTATCAATCAGGGAGAGGGGAATCAGGCGGTAAACGGCCGTTGGTGGTACCTGCCCCAATAAGAAATGCGTAATTTCCTGCCTACCACTATTCAGCACGACAGCCGCCACTGCCCCGACAATTACGCCCTCTTGCGCCAAAACAGACATCCCGCGTTGCAGCGAGACCGGGGCGCATTCTTGTGCCAATGTGATGAAGCCGCTGATGAGCAGCTTTTGTATGGGCGCTGCATCCGGCCAGATGGTCTTCCCTTTTTGCATGATCCGCTCCTTTCCCACGCTGATTCAACCAGGAAACATCGTCTACGACCGCTCTGCTTCCCGTCGATAACCCGTTATCAGCACGAAAACCGTGACAATGGCGGCCACCACATGTAGAAAAGCAGCGATAGAACTGGTCAGGAATGTTCTATAAGGAACAGGAAGGAGATAATCGGGAATGAAACTAAGCAGCAAGACAACAACGGCAATTTTTACAAACGTCTGCACCGGATGCGGCTTGTGTCCAACCAACCAGGCTAGCAAGGCAGTGGCTACGATGACAGGTATGATTGTGAAAACGGCCGTTCGTGGATAACTGTCTAAGGGTTTAAAAAGAACACTATCCGGCCAGATAGCGATGGCTATCGCTTGCGTAATGAGTACCGCCACGACGCTGGCAACGGCAGCGACTACGCCTATTTTGATCCATTGATTTCTAGTAAGCTGCTTTTCCATCTGTGTGTCTATCGTCGTCATTTCACTCATTCCTTTGGCTTTTATTGGCCTTGTAAAGCAAATTGCTCATCTGATAATTAGAGCGTATCAGGTGAGCGATTTGTTGTCGCCGACTTTTGTCGGGTTGTCCCTAATTTGTTGGCACGATTTAAAAAAGTATCGACCCTTTTCCTTTTGCCTCTTTAAAAAAGTATAATAACGCATAAAGTAAGCTATACCTTTTTACGGAGACCCCCTTCACACATGCAAAACCAACCTCACTTACCCCAAGGATGTGACAACGGGTCAAACAATCTATGTACCCGCCTACTCCGAAATGTATATTACCCGTGACCGCACCCTTGATTTAGCGGTGACATTAACCGTTCACAACACAGATTTTGAACATGCCATCATTCTAACCTCAGTCAGATATTACGATACCCAAGGCCAGTTGCTAAAAGAATATTTGGCAGAGCCACGTCAGTTGACGCCGCCGACCTCCACCGACTTTTTCGTCGAGGCAATCATGCTTAATACGTCCAATAATCAAGGCATTTCACTGACCAGCCCCGGACGTGTTATTAACCAAATCGCGCCACAAGATAATTAAGGGCTATACAAGCAAATGGGAATTGCCACAGATATCGCCATTATTTTTGTTGCTGGCCTGGTGGGAGGTTTAATCGCCCAACGCCTTAAACAGCCGCTGCTGTTAGGCTATATTTTGGCAGGGATCATGGTGGGGCCGTTCACGGTTAGGTCAACTGTCTCTGATGTACATGAAATTGAGCTGCTGTCCGAGATTGGTGTGGCGCTGCTGCTGTTTGCCCTGGGCTTAGAGTTTTCCTTAGTGGAAACGGCCGTTTCTCATCCCCCTTCTTACTCGCCCCCGTGCCTCTTGTTATGATTGGCAATCATATAATCAAGTTAGGCTACAACAGGGCTTGTTGGCGCAGGATGTCTGGTTGAGCGATGATGATGCGATGACGGTCAAAGCGAATGGCGCCCGCTTTTTCTAATACACGGAGAGAACGACTGATTGATTCGGGGGTGGTAGCCAGATGGTTGGCAATGAGGGCG
>JACSSI010000534.1 GCA_014879345.1 Anaerolineae bacterium
GCCCCGGATTTGTCGCAGGGACACGAGTGGACTTAAAGAAAATGCTTACTTTTTTCCAGAACCTAACTAGCAAGGTGACTATGAAACCAAATAATAATGTCACCACCACACCGTACCAAAAACCCCGACTAAACTCAGTAAGCGCAGCTACCAATAAGAAAATTGGATTATTCAGAAACGTTATAAGGGCAATGAACATCTCTCCCCCCACTAACCAATGTCTCTAACCACTACTATCAATCACCTAAACCGATTTTCTACATGCTGCTTCAATTTCTAGCAACATTTTCATAACCACCTGGGCAGCCCGGGGAACGGCCGTTTCCACTGCTGCCGTCATCTCTTCTGAAAAATCATACACACGTGCGGCTTCGACGGCGACAATCTGGATGCGTGCTGGTAGGCTTACCCCCATTTGCTTACCCAAAATCAGTGCCGTTTGTAATGACATATCGTGAACGGCCGTTGTATGCCTCGTCCCTGAATCTGGCAACTCACTCAAATCATAGCGATAAACCTCACCGATCTGCCCGCCCTGAGTCTGGATAGCATCAACAATGATCACCTCATCGTAACCAACCAACCGCTCCATAAGGCTCAAACCGCCCAAAGCCAGGCTATCTATCTCAACATCACTGCTCATAAGCTGACGAGACACCTCATCGGCTACCCGCCAACCAACACCGTCATCACCTAAAATCGGATTGCCTAATCCCACTACTAAAATCTGGGGTTTTTGCATCGTTTTTCCTTTTGCATGGATACCTGGTTATCAACCTGTTTTCTATATTATACAACCAGTATCAGTGACCAGTAGCCAGTATTCAGTAAGGGGTTCCCCATGATCGGGGCGCACCGTTCGGCTGAGCACACGCCAAAGCCACGATGAGTGAAAATGGAGTGCAGGCGAGACGCCTGCAAGTGGCGAACGAGACGTTCGCGCTCCCATTTATGAAGGAGTACGGTCTTGATGGCTCCAGTACAGTTATACCGAAATCACGACCCAGCCCGAAGCCTGGTCTGAGGCATTGACCGCATTTTAGGCGGTTGCACATCGTATCAGCCAACAATGGCAAGCCCTTCAGCCGAAACAGGTTATTTTTACCGGCTGCGGTTCCATCCATTACCTATCACTGACGGCGGCGACTTAATAGATTATGCGCCTTCCCGTGACACAATGCGTTTCCAGGCATGAAGGGCAAAGACAACCACCGCGCTAACTTCCACGATGCGCCCGGCTAACAAGGCCTCTGGTCCAGCACGAAACGTTATGCCAGCCACAACCAACCAGATGCCCAGATTAAGGAGAATAAAAGCGATTTGTGCGTAAATTTCATTCGGTCGGCGCGGGTGTTTCCAGTAGCGGGGTAAAATCCAGAAGGCAACACCCATCGTGAGCTGCACAACCCAGCCCATGAGCAAAAATTCGATGTGGGCTGGCAGCCAGGCCCACAGAGCCGGATGCAGCGGTACGCCTTTGTGCATTAACAGCAGCGCCCCAATGGTAAATCCCAAGAGAAGGTAGATGAAGGCGGCGCGAATGATCCATTGACTGAGACGTGGCATCTTATTCCCCGCGATATCTGTCTTTTACCCGAGGCCAGGCTAATATCACAAAAAGAACGGCCGCCAGCCATTGCAGCAAGGCAGAAAGCGCCAACAGCCATCCAAACGCTGCCTCAGGCCGGGTACTGACCAGAGGTTCCCCGATGACACGCAGGATGAGACCTATATTCAAAAGAATGTAACTGGCCCAAGCAACCTGCTCATTGCCTCTGGGTTTTGCCCGGGTAATGATAGGAAACATCCAGTAAATAACGCCAAAAATCATTTGGGTCACCCAGCCCACCAGAAAGAGGTGAAAATAGGGCGGATTCATAAAACGGATAAAGGATGGCAATGCGATGGGCAATGCCAAAACGACGCCCAGCAATAAAGCCGCAACCAGATAGACCAGTGCCGACTTAATATACCAACGAGTCAGAGTGGGCATACGGTATTTCCTTGATCATTTGTTCTTCTTTTTACGCAAGATGGCAACGGCCGTTACCGCCAAAACAAGCCCCCCCGACCGCTCAACGACGGCCGATACGTACCCGCCACGCCTGCGGCCCTTGTTCTAAATATTCCCAGGTAAATTGATCGGTGAGTTCAGCCTGGAACTGATAGTAAAGTGGTTTGGGATCATGGTCGTTGACCAAGATAAAGCCGTCTCCTGTTTCCAGCGCTGCAAACTTGTCAAAGATCAGCGGATGGCGGTTCATAGGGGCAATGGGACGAATATCTAATACGGGTTCGTTGCTCATGTTTTGTTTTCTCCAATTAATTTATAAAGATTGTTCATGCATTTTGTAGTAACGAGGTCATCAAGCAGACACCAGTACAATCTGGTAGGGCAAAGCAATCGCGTCAACAGGGCAAGTGGTTTCGCAGTCGGCACAATAGTTGCAGGCAGAGGGTGCAATGAGAAGGGCCACTCCGCTTACCAGTTCTAAAGCGTCGGTGGGGCAGATAACAATACAGTCGCCACAGCCGGTGCAAAGTTCCTTGTCAATTTGAGGGATCCAGCGTTCTTCAACCATAATTCATTTCCTTCAATCAAACCTTCTTTTCCATAGCAGTAGCATAAACGCATGTAAATGTGTTGGCCTTGATATAGATCAAGTTCAACCACTATCAATGCAAACAACCCCCACTTGATCTAAATCATGTACGGCCGTTGCTCCCTCTATTAGACTATCTATAAATAGTCGAATGAACAACCTCGTCGCAAGTAGCGGCGATAATCAACCCTTTCAGGGTAACAACAAACGGAGGTACAAGATGTCCCCAATAGGACTGTTTTATGGAACAGATACTGGTTTTACAGAAATCGTGGTCAAAATATTAGTAGAAGAATTTGATCTTGTCGCCCCGGACTTACTCACCGTACACAACATCGCTGATGTGCCAGTGGCGACTTTGGCGCAGTATGATCGCTTGATTATTGGCTGCCCCACCTGGGATATTGGCCAATTACAAGCAGATTGGGACAAAGCGTATAATCAACTGAATTCATTGGAATTGTCTGGCAAGCAGGTTGCCATTTTCGGTTTGGGCGACCAATATGGCTATTCCAACAGCTATTGTGATGCAATTGGTATCCTGGCCGAAAAGTTCGTGAACCAGGGTGCAGAATTGGTCGGCTTTACGAGCGCGGCAGGGTATGAATTTACTGATTCAGTCGGGGTAAAAGACGGGCAGTTTTTAGGTTTGGCGTTGGATGAAGATAACGAAAGCGATAAGTCACCGCAGCGCGTGTTAGAGTGGGTGTGGCAGTTGGTAGATGAATTTGACCTGGTGCATTTTCTGGAACCGATCCCAGCTTGATCACCTGTCGCCTAACACGGCTACACCTTCTCTAACTACTGCTTAACCTGAGTGCGATATTCGACATGAAACCTGACAGGTTTGCAAAAATGGTTTGATTTCTTGTTGATTCTATACTGCAAGCTTTCGTTATTGACTTGAATAGGTCATAAACCTATCAGGTTTTTGCTAACTCCAAATTGAGGTGCTTAGATTTTATCTGGTAAGGTTGGGATGGGTTGTGCTACCAACGGCCGTTCCCCCTCCCGCAGCACAACCCATCCCAAAACAGCACTGCCTAGCAGCACCGCCAGCCAACCAATAATTGTCAACGGCGTATGCCACACATCAGCGTAGTTGATACCGTTGATGATGTGCGTGGGGCCAGCCCACAACTGCACTGTTAGCGTGGCGATGCCGCCCACAATGAGCGCCGCGCCCGCGCCCAAACCAGCCGCACTGTCGTCGTGTCCATCCAGGTTGATCCGCTTCCAGATGCCGGGGATACGGAACAGCAGGAAGACAATCAAGGTCAGCCCGGTGGCGTAGACGATGAAATCTTTAGGCATGGATGAGCCGCGTAAAGCGCGTGAGGTTGTCATGTGCAGCAGCCCAATCAAGAGACCGGCCACCAACACGATGAGCGCATTGCGATAAGCGTGGGGCTTGCCTCTAACCAGCGCCACCGCCACCCAGATGCCCAGTACCCCAATGACAATGCCGGACAAGACGTAAAAGATGTACAGCCATTGGTATTGGGCAATCGCTTCCATGCCCTCATAGCTTGCGGCGTTTAGCGCCACGCAGGTGGTGCCGATACCGCCTAGCAGGGTGATAACGGCCGTTACGCCCAACAAAATAATCCCGATAATCCGTAAAATCTTCCCAAACATGATCAGCCTCCTTTAGACAAACGA
>JACSSI010000535.1 GCA_014879345.1 Anaerolineae bacterium
CCTCAAATTTAATGCCAATTCGTATTGGCAAGACTTTTGTAGTCTGCTTTGTTACACAAAAACTAACCGTACCCACAAAAAAGGGCTGCTATAAAGCAACCCCATACAAATTTTTCTCGAGAGACTTAATAACTACAAACAATCAAGCAATTGCCTTGACCTGCAACTGAATTTGACCGCCTGGCGTCTTGGCATTAATGATTGCGCCTTTTTTTGCACCAATTAAAGCACTGCCAATCGGTGACTCATTTGAAATACGGCCGTTTGCCGGATCTGCTTCACGCGCCCCAACGATGTAATAGGTTTCTTCTTCATCTTCATAACCTACCTCACACACCGTCACCTTGCTGCCAACACGCACCACATCTGATTTACCACTGCTTTTGATAACCTTTACCCTGCGCAGAGAATCTTCTATATCTTTAATCCGCCCTTCAGTAAAAGCCTGGTCTTCCTTTGCAGCGTGATAATCTGCGTTTTCTTTTAAATCGCCCTGAGCAATTGCTTTTTCAAGTTTTTCTGAAATTTCTTCACGCTTTTCTGTGGTGAGGTATTCCAATTCTTCTTTTATTTTTTGTAGACCTTCTTCGGTCATATATACGTATTGATCACTCATTGTTACAGGTCTCCGCATTCAAATGTGAACGTGTATTTTGCTGCCATTCACGATGATACGAATAGCAAACTTAACGAAATAACCCCGCAATCAGCGGGGTCAAAATTAACTTTTTTCCCTTAATATCATCTGATGACTCCCCATAATTATATCCCAGGCAAGGCTCACTGTCGAACGGCCGTTAACAAATTTTTAAGGCTAAATTGCATTGTTGATTTCAATTATTGAAAGTAACATTGTAACATTTCATCACTATGATACATATCATATTTGATAAGATTGTAACATTTACAAATCGAATTATTGGTAACGGAAATAGGAACAACTACACACAACGAGCCACACCGCATGGATTACAACCAAACTGACTTCACTCAAAAAACTCGTGTAATATCGGCAAGAAAAAAAACAACCGATCTTCCTCTAATCGGTGAATCTAATCAATCAACTCATTCGATTCAATTACAAGATTATGTCAATGCATTTGTCATAAATGAAGCAAATGAAGTGTTGGTGCTTGAAGGAGCGCACAACGGCCGTTCCTGGTCAAGCTGGCAAGTAATTGGCCGTAGTCTCCAAGACAATGAAGACCCCATGCATGCCATTCAGCAAGATTTGTATATCCGGACTGGTTATGTATGCACAAATTGGATCTACTTAGGCACTTTTGTGATTGATGAAACGCAAAAGTGTGGTGCAGGCCATTTCTTCTGCGCTCGCCTGCTTCATAAAAATATCAAACCAGATAAAGCAGCAACAGATGGATTGAATCTAAAATGGGTGGAAAAACGTGAACTGAAACAGGCCTTGTTAGATGGGCGAATCGCCGTCATCAATCATGCCGTCGCCATCAGTTTAGCCATGGTTATGTGCAACCAAACCTAGGTCAAGCCTAAGCCTCTGAGCCAGCCATCAACAAACCTACACGCTCACGGGTTGCCTCTGCAATAGGCAGCACAGCCACCACACGACCATCAAACATGACAGCCACCCGATCTGCCAACCCCAAAACCTCATCCAATTCAGCAGAAACAACAAGCACCGCCACGCCCTGGTCACGCTGCGCAATGATTTGTGAGTGAATAAATTCAATTGAGCCAACGTCAATGCCGCGAGTCGGCTGGGCCGCAATGAGCAGCTTTATCGGGCGCGAAAACTCTCTCGCCACAATCACTTTTTGCTTATTCCCACCAGATAGCTTGCCCGCAGAAGTGAAAGCGCTGGGGGTGCGCACATCGTACTTTTCTACCAATTGTGCGCCATTTTTATTGATAGCGTCCTGGTGCATCACAATCCCTGATGCATATGGTTTAACGTAATAGTTATTTAAAACCATGTTATCGGCCAGCGAATACGCCATCACCAGACCATGTTTTTCCCGATCTTCAGGGATATGCGCCACACCCATTTCCGTAATTTGGCGTGGCGAATAGTTGGTGCATTCGATACCATTAATAGTCACCAGACCACTTTCAACTTTACGCAGACCGGTTAGCGCTTCCACTAGCTCCCGTTGACCGTTGCCCTGCACACCAGCAATGCCTACAATTTCACCAGCCCGCACTTCCAGATCAACGCCTTCAACTGCGATTTGGCCCCGATCATCTTTTACCTCAACACCTTCAACTTTGAGTACAACATCTGTTGGTTGAGATGTTTCTTTTTCTACTGTTAAAATCACGCTGCGCCCCACCATCAATTCTGCCAAACTGGTTTCGGTGGAATCTTTGGGTGCAGCCGTGCCCACAATCTTGCCGCCACGCAGCACGCCAACGCGGTCGGCCACGGACAATACTTCTTTCAGTTTATGGGTGATGAAGATGATAGAGACTCCCTCTGCTGTCAGGTCTCTCATGATCCGAAATAATTCGTTTGCTTCTTGTGGGGTGAGAACGGCCGTTGGTTCATCTAAAATCAAAATATCAGCCTGACGGTACAGTGCTTTGATAATTTCTACCCGCTGCTGCATACCAACCGGCAAATCTTCAACAATCGCTTGCGGATCAACTTCCAAACCATACTGTTTAGACAGTTCATTGACCCGTTTCTCAGCACCGCTCCGGGATAAAACGCCAAATCTTTTGGTTATTTCCGAGCCTAGCATCACATTTTCAGCCACAGACATCACAGGCACCAGTTGGAAATGTTGATGCACCATGCCCACACCACGAGAGATAGCATCACTGGGGTTTTTTAGCTCGACTTTTTCGCCTTTTATCCAAATTTCGCCTTCATCTGGATGGTAAAGGCCGTAAAGCATATTCATCAAGGTGCTTTTGCCAGCCCCATTTTCACCCAGGAATGCAAAAATCTCGCCTTTGTACAGCTTGAGATCCACGCTGTCATTAGCAATCACACCAGGAAACCGCTTGGTAATCCCCTTCGCTTCCAGAACAATAGTTGAATTATCTGCATTACTCATATCGTCGCCTCACTATTCTGGATCATAAACCTTGCCCTCAGCTGCGGGTGGCCGTGACCGCCCCACAAATCCAGCCAGGACAACAATCGTTAATACATAGGGAAACATGCCTATAAATTGATGGGGAATGAAATCCAAGCCCAAGAACTGGAATTGGGTCTGCAAAGCGCTGGCGGCGCCAAACAAAAGCGCTCCACCCCATGCGCCTAAAGGCGTCCATTTACCAAAAATCATGACAGCCAGTGCAATAAAACCACGGCCGTTTGTCATGCCACGCTCAAAAGAGCCAACTGCTTCCAATGTCAGGTAAGCGCCAGCTAAACCAGCAAAGCAGCCAGCAAACGTGGTATTGAGATAACGGGTGACATTGACCCGAATACCCACTGTATCGGCCGCACTTGGATGTTCGCCCACTGCGCGTGTGCGCAAGCCCCAGACGGTGCGGAAAAGCATAAATTGCATAACGAAAACTAAAATAATCGTAAGATACGTGATAGGTGCATTGTTAAATAAAACGGGACCAATCAAAGGGATATTTGCCAACGGCCCCAGGGGAATGGGTTGCAGTTTCCCTTGCGTCGTTAAGCCAGCAATGTAGAAAAAACTGGTTAATCCAAGCGCCAAAATATTGATGATGGTGCCGCCAATGATTTGATCCATTTTAAGTGTTATCGACATCCAGGCCAAAAACAGGCCAATAAAAGCACCAATGGCTACACCCGCGACTACTGCCACGAACAGGTTGCCCATGTATACATTCACCAAAAAAGCGATGAACGCGGCCATTAACATCTGACCCTCTATGCCAATATTGATGATGCCAGAGCGTTCACCAATCAGGCCACAAAGTGCGCCTAAAATCAGGGGGGTTGATTGGCGTAATGTGGAAGCGTAAACGGCCGTTGCTTGCTGCGGTCGAATAAAATAATAAGCCACAATTACAATAATCAATAGGACAGAAAAGACGACTCCTAACTTGCTGACATTGAAATAGGATCGTTTCTTGGATTTTGTTACCGTTGAAGCTGCCATCGTATCCTCCTTATCCACCCCAGCCACTACTTAATGTAACTTTTTCATCGTCAACAGCTCGAGCGCCTAAAATCTTGCGCACAATCATATCCGCAGAAACAAAAAACAAAATCAGGGCCTGAATGACATCAACAATCTGGAAGCGAACACCCGCATTAAACTGCATCTGACTGCCGCCAGCGTTCATCGC
>JACSSI010000536.1 GCA_014879345.1 Anaerolineae bacterium
AGCAAATACCACCGACACCATCGCCATCAACTTAATCAAAATATTCAACGATGGGCCAGACGTATCTTTGAAAGGATCACCAACCGTATCACCCACGATAGCCGCCTTATGCGCCTCAGAGCCTTTACCGCCATGATGACCTTCTTCCACATACTTTTTGGCATTGTCCCAGGCGCCACCGGCATTCGCCATCATAATCGCCAGCGAAAAACCAGCCGCCAAACCGCCAGCCAACAGACCAATCACACCAGCCACGCCAAACAACACACCAACCACCACCGGCACAGAAATAGCCACGATAGAAGGCACAACCATCTCACGCTGCGCTGACGCGGTACTAATATCCACACAACTGGCATAATCTGGTTTCGACGTACCGGCTAAAATGCCGGGGTCTTCACGGAATTGGCGGCGCACTTCTTCCACCATGCCACCAGCCGCCCGTCCCACAGCCCGCATTGTTAACGCAGAAAAGTAGAAAGCGGTAGCGGCACCGGCAAACAAACCAATCAAAACGGCCGGATTAAGGAGCGTCACGTTATAATAGACCATAAAATCTTGCATGGTCATCGTCGCCACAGCGACCATTTGACCGCCAACTTCCACCGTTTCAACGCCGCGCAATTCACTCAGCACCAGACGCACTTCTTCCAAATAAGCGGCTAACAACGCCAAAGAAGTCAATGCCGCCGAACCAATGGCAAACCCCTTCCCAATAGCAGCTGTGGTATTCCCTACAGCATCTAGCTGATCTGTTCGGTCGCGTACATGAGCGCCTAAATGAGCCATTTCAGCATTACCGCCTGCATTATCAGCAATAGGCCCATACGCATCGGTTGCCAGCGTAAAACCAAGCGTGGACAACATCCCCACAGCAGCAATACCCACGCCATAGAGTCCCATCAAAATATTGCTACCACCGCCAACGATGTAAAAACTAACGGCAATACCAGTAATAATCGCTACAACCGGAATGCCGTTCGATTCCATACCAACCGCCATACCTTCGATAATAGCAGTCGCGGAACTTGTTTCAGCTTGCGCGGCGATTCCTCGCGTCGGCTTGAAGGCATGGGAGGTGTAATACTCTGTTGCCTTGCCGACCACAATACCCACAATCAACCCCGTGAGAACAGCAATCCAAACCTGCCACCAATTAGGCAGTTGCAGAATGTAGAGAATGGGTAAGGCCAAAATAGCTATCCCAATGGAACTGCCATACAAGCCACGCCCCAAAGCACCAATCAATTCACCCTGACTCGCGCCCTCTTTTGCACGTACCAGATATACTGCCATAATCGACAGCACGACACCAATGGAAGCCAACGCCAACGGGGCAGACAGATAGCGCAACTGCATTTCCAAAACGGTAGCACTTTCTAAAAATGTACCAGAACCAGCCGCCACAGAAACGGCCGCTACGCCCAAAGCAGAGGTCGCCAAAATAGAACCCGCATACGATTCATACAAGTCAGCGCCCATACCGGCCACATCACCGACGTTATCACCCACGTTATCGGCAATCGTCGCCGGATTACGCGGATCATCTTCAGGAATACCAGCTTCAACTTTGCCAACCAGGTCAGCGCCGACATCAGCCGCTTTGGTGTAAATACCACCACCCACCCGCGCAAATAATGCCTGAGTCGATGCGCCCATGCCAAAGCTCAACATGGTGGCGGTGATTAGCGGCAGCGGGTTAGCCGCTACGCTTATAAAGCTGGTGGGAAGAATGGCAGGGAACGCATAATACAAAATGAGGAACCAGATGGTAATGTCGAGCAAAGCAAAGCCGACAACGACCAAACCCATGACAGCCCCAGCCCGAAGTGCCACTTGCAAGCCATCGTTTAGGCTGGTATTGGCCGCATGAGCGGTACGAGCGGAGGCATTGGTAGCAGTTTTCATACCAATGAAACCACACAGTGCCGAGAAAAAACCACCTGTGATAAAGGCAAACGGCACAATCGGGTTCTGCAATCTGAAGTAAGACATGAGCAAGAAGACGAAAAACAGTACGACAAACACGATGGTGACAACACGGTACTGTCGGGTTAGATAGGCCATGGCTCCGTCGCGCACCGCCTGGGCGATTTCTATCATCTTGGGCGTACCCTCAGATTTTTTCATCACCTGACGGTAAAACAAATAGGCGTATCCCAGGGCTAATATGGCGGCAACTGGAGCCAGCCACCATAGCCAGGGCAACGCTGCACGCTCTATGGCTGCGTCTTGAGCCATTAAAATTGATTGTTCCATAAATCGACTTGAGCCTCCTGTACGGAAATTATTTTGGATTCAGGTGGAAATGTTAAAACGGCCGTTTCTCATCACAAATTCGGGGTAATCTTACTTATCCGTTCACTCACTTTTCCCCTAGACAAGTGGGCTGTAGGCGGCGCATTGTAACGAATTGCACAAACCATGTCAAACAGAAATGACAATCGACCCAGCTAAACCATGACATATGACACTAACCAAAACAATGCCATCCTATCAAGATTAATTCAACTTCCAATATTTATGAGACTGAACCTGAAAAAGCAGTTATAATCCGATACAAATTTTTTCACTATCCCGTAAACCGAAAAGGAGTGGCAAGCTTTATGACCGTGCATCTCTACCTATCTTTAATTCCAGAAGCCCTCATCGCATCCATGTTACCGCCAGAAGAATTCGGCGTATATTACACCGTAGGCTACAGCAAAAAACAAGCCGGACAGGCCATGTTTGTAGAACTAGACCCAGATTTCCGCAACGATTTCTTCAGCATCGAAGAAGGCTTGTCACGTTGTGTGCCGCATGAAGACGGCCGTCCCAAAAAATCTGTCTACATCGCCACCTATCGTGTACTAGAACACATTCCCCTGGAAGCAGTCAATAAGCTTTACCTTGTCACCAGGTTTGGCGAAACCCTCGCCTTAGATCGCAGCACAAATTATCCAAAAGACGAAACAGCGCTTTACATGTATCAAGAAATTGCCCCCACTTCCCCGCTGGTTGTCAGTTCCTTGGATCCATTGGATTTCTCAAAATTCCTCACAGATGACACCTCAGGCATTTACCTACCGGCCGTTTGCTTCGTAGACCTGCGCTTAGGTGAACTGGCAAAAGACCCCGAACACGGGCCGATAGGCGATCTTCCCTACGATTACATCCATCATTTACGAGAATGCCTGGTAGAACTTAAAGAAAAAACAATTCACACCAAAATGGTAGACCGTACACACAACGTCGAATATCCTTACCGGATGATCAACACGGGCATCTACATAGGTAATAAAGAGGGACTGGCCTATTTCCCCTTACCCCCGCGTGAAAAATTACGCAGCGATTATTACACATGGTGGCGTTCGGCAAATCAATAACATACGCCCAGACCGCCAAGGTTTTAAAAACCTCGGCGGTTCAGCCTCTAGCAACATACAAAAAAAGCTGATAACCTCACAGTCACCAGCTTTTTTTTACGCCAGAGGGTGTTTCTCAAAACACCCGGCAAAATTCAATTATTTAGTCAGCCAGTGTCGATAAATCGCCCACATCCTGACCCAGAACACGCGCCTTGAGTACACGGCGCATAATCTTACCAGAGCGCGTTTTGGGCAAGCTGTCTACAAACTCAATCGTGGCCGGTTTGGCAATTGGCCCCATCTCATGCGCCACATGATCTTTGAGAATATGCTCCAACTTATCACTACCTTCCCAACCCTGACGCAAAATACAATACGCCTTGATGATGTTGCCTTTCAACTCATCCGGCACACCGATAACGGCCGCTTCAGCCACAGCCGCATGACTCACCAACGCACTCTCGACCTCAGCCGTGCCTAAACGATAACCGGAAACCTTCAACACATCATCAATACGGCCGATGACCCAAATATAGCCATCTTCATCTTTTTTGGCGCTATCTCCGGGCAAATACCAACCTTGCTCAGAAAAACGGCTCCAATATTGCTGCACATAGCGATCCGGATCACCCAAAATAGTACGCAGCATCCCGGGCCACGGTGTTTTAATAACGAGATACCCTTCTTCATTTGCCGCCACTGAATGCCCTTCCTCATCGACAACATCAATCTCTACACCAGGAAAAGCACGAGTGGCTGAACCCGGTTTGAGCGGCACACTGGGCAGCGGCGTAATCATAAAACCGCCCGTTTCTGTTTGCCACCAGGTATCCATGATAGGACACTCTTCCTTGCCAATCACACGATAATACCATTTCCACGCTTCAGGATTGATCGGCTCGCCAACAG
>JACSSI010000537.1 GCA_014879345.1 Anaerolineae bacterium
TATTCAATCGGGTTTTGGGTAGCCAGCACCATAAACGGACTTTCCAATGGATACGTTGTGCCATCTACAGTCACCTGCCGCTCTTCCATCGCCTCCAGCAAAGCCGACTGTGTTTTGGGTGTGGCCCGGTTAATCTCATCTACCAGCACAATCTGGGCATGAATCGGCCCTGGCCGAAATTCAAACTCACGGCTTTTCTGGTTGAACACAGACACCCCCGTGACATCACTGGGCAGCATATCTGGCGTGAACTGAATTCGCCGGAACTTGCAGCCAACTGACTTTGCCAATGACTTAGCCAAGACAGTTTTTCCAACCCCAGGCACATCCTCAATCAGAATATGTCCCTGGCATAATAGACCAAGCACTGTCAACTGAACGGATGCACGTTTCCCCACAATAACATTCTCGACATTCTCTACTATCCGATTGGCAATCTCCTGGACATCTGCCATGTTTTCACTCCTTAAAACTTATGAAATAAAGTCTGGTTTACAGGAAATTTTATAACTTGTAAAAGTTTCCCTCAACTGATCCACTACCCCACCGTCAGTTTGCCAGAGTATACCAAGTTTGTTTGCGGACTGGTAGTTTTTGGTGGCATTTTGGTGACAGCGCACACCCTCAGACCAGTGCATACCGTTTTATTGGACAAAATCACCTAACTATTTTGAAGTTTATCGTCGATATTGACTTAAAGTCTAGTCAATGATATAGTTGACTCATCAACAGTTGATAGGTCAACTATGCAAGGAGTGACTGCATTATGCCTGCTGTACCAACTTCTGCAACCTTGTTTCACCCAAATTTTGTTTATTCAGCCTGTTTGGATGCAATGTCATCTGAGCAGGCTTTTTGTTTTAAAAAGTTCGTCATGAGTTCATTTACAAGACAAAAGGAGAAACGATGAAAAAAGAAATAAAGGTTCCCTGGCGGCTGTTTTTAAGCCTGCTCATTTTTGGAGGATTATTTGTGAGTATGGTATGGCTGGTGGCGGTATTGCCAGCAAGTGCCATGCCCGATGCGGCGCGGCAGACAGCGGCCGCAGTGCCGCAAGCGCCTATGGCCGACCCGGTGTGGTGTGTGGCTGGTGGTTTCCAGTCACCCAATGTGTGGGACCTCGATGACAGTCCGCTTTATGATGATGGCACGCATGGCGACATTGTGGCTGGCGATGGCGTATTTTCGCTGGATTATGAGATTGCGTCAGCAGGCCGCTATGAGTTTAAGGTGTTAACTTGTGGCGATTGGGGAACTGCATTTCCTTATGCTAATTCCTGGCTGAACACAACGGCCGTTAACGAATCCGTTAAATTTACCTTTGATACCAACAACCACAGCAGTGACGCTGGCCCTGCCCTCGCGCCTGCCCAAAACATTGTCAACGTGTGGGACAGCAGCAGCTTTATTGCCGTGGGTGATGTGGTAGGCTGGGATAATACGGCCACCGCCAATGCGCTGGTTAACGTGGGCAATGGTGTGTATGTTTTCACGGCAACTGTGCCGACGGCTGGCGCACATGAGGGCAAAATTGTGTCGGCCAGTACCTGGGATACCGTCACAGCCAATGGCCGTATTGCCGGGGATACCGGCTCCGGGAATTATGGCTATACGACAACCAGCGACAACCAGAGCGTAATCTATTACTTGGATACGAAAACGGGCCGCATGGGCATCTTCCCCCAAGGTTCTACATCCGGGAATTGGTGCGTGGCTGGTGGTTTCCAATCCCCAAACGAATGGGACAATAACGACAACCCGCTTTATGATGACGGCACGCATGGCGACCTGATTGGCGGCGACGGTGTGTTTTCATTGGATTATGTGATTGCGGCAAACGGCCGTTATGAGATGAAAGCGCTGACCTGCGGTGATTGGGATAGCCCCAATTACCCCAGCGACAATGCCTGGGTGGTAACGGCTAACAACGACCAAACCGTTAAGTTTACCTTTGACACCAATAATCACAGCAGCGATGCCGGGCTGAAATTGATGCCCGCACAATACATCGTCAACGCCTGGGACAGTACGCCCAACGCCTTTACGGTAGTTGGCTCCTGGCAGGGCTGGAACAATCCCAGTATGGACACCGACATGAGCAATGCCGGTAACAACTATCATGTGGTTTCTGCAAATTTTGCCACGGCTGGCAACTATGAAGCCAAATTAAGCCAAACTGGCAATTGGGACAACCAATTTGCCGCCGATGGCCGTCGGGCGGGTCGCTCTGATGGGCCGCCGCCTGTTGGTTTCACGGTGTGGAATGACGGCGATGATGTGCAGTTTTATCTGGATGCCAATCAGGGACGCTGGGCGATTATTGCGCCACCTTCCGGGGGTGCTTCTCAGGACGGCCTGATTGTGATGGATGCTTTAGGCCACGACAGCCGTGACGCCTTGTATCGTACGCCTGGAGGCCCGGTTATAACGGGAACGGCCGTTACCCTGCGGCTGCGTGCGGCGATGAATGACCTCACCGGGGCAAAGGTGCGCGTCTACAACGACCTCACCAATGCTGAGTTCTTCCTGAATATGACCAAGTCAGCCTCCGATGGCACCTATGACTACTGGCAAGCCACCATTCCAGCCACAGTCGATTCCACCTTGTTCTGGTATCGCTTTATTGCCGTGGACGGCGCCACAACTGCCTACTACGAAGACGATGCCAGCCGCGATGGGGGCTGGGGCAAAGCCAGCACCACCAGCCAGGACAACAGTTGGCAGCTCACCGTCTATGACCCCAGCTTCCAAACACCAGACTGGGCTAAAAATGCCGTTATCTACCAAATCTTCCCCGACCGTTTCCGCGATGGGGATGTGACGAACGATCCGGCACCCGGCCGTTTCTTCTACGACGAATTGGACGGTACAATCTACCGCTCCGATCCGCTGGGCGGCACGGGCAACCCCTGGAATGAAGTCGTTTGCAATCCGCGTGATGCCGCCGACTGCCTGGGTACGTACAGCCTCAACTTCTACGGAGGTGATTTGCAAGGTGTGCGGGATAAACTGCAATATTTGCAAGATTTAGGCATTACCACCATCTACTTCAACCCGATTTTCGAGTCACCGTCCAATCACAAATATGACACAGGCAACTACTATGATATTGCCTCAGATTTTGGTGACTTGCAGACCTTTATTACCTTGACAACTGAAGCGCACAATTTGGGCATGTATGTCATTCTGGATGGTGTATTCAACCACACCTCGTCTGACAGCATGTTCTTTGACCGCTACAGCCGTTTCGATGCAAACGGCGATCTGACCAGCCCGGATGGCCCTGGTGTCAATGATGACAGCGGCGCATGTGAAAGCCCTGACAGTCCGTACCGCAGTTGGTATTACTTTACCGATGTGGCCGCTGGTACAGGCGACTGCGCTGGCTCAGATGGCACACCGTTGGCAGCGAATTACGAAAGCTGGTTTGGTTATGACAGTCTGCCCAAGTTAAATTCTGCGAATCCCGGCGTGCGTGACATGATTTTTGCCGGTGGCCCAGATTCGGTGGCGGTGCAATGGCTGCAATACGCCGATGGCTGGCGCTTTGACGTGGGCGGTGACATTGATCCTGGTCATACCAATGCCCCCACCAATTTGTTCTGGGAAGAATTCCGAGACACCGTTCGTGCTGAATATCCCGATACCTACATGGTGATTGAGGAGTGGGGCAACGCTTCACCCTGGCTGCTGGGCAACGAAATGGACGCCACCATGAACTATCAGTATGGTGCGGCGATGCTCAGTTTCTGGCGTGATACTACCTTCACGGACAATGATCACAACTCGGGCAGTTCAGTGGGTGAATTGAAACCGTTGAAGCCTTCTGAGTTAAACGGCCGTTTACTCAACTGGATCGAGCGTTATCCCCCAGAAGCCTTATATGCCATGATGAACCTGCTAGACAGTCACGATACCAATCGCGCCCTGTTCTTGCTGGATGACAATGCGGCTGACGCCAACGACGACACCTTACTGCAAAATCCCAACTACGATTGGAGCAACGCCCTCGCCCGCCTGCGCGGTGTGGCTATTTTGCAAATGACGCTGCCCGGTGCGCCCACCATCTACTACGGTGATGAAGTGGGTCTGGTTGGCCCCACCTACTACAGCGGCGGCAAATGGGAAGATGACCCGTACAACCGTCAGCCATATCCGTGGTTGGAAACAGGATTGGGAACGCCGTTCTACACATTCTTGCAATCCCAAAGCAATCAGGATGCCATGTATGACTACTATGCCAACCTGAC
>JACSSI010000538.1 GCA_014879345.1 Anaerolineae bacterium
TGCTCGTGACCTTGTTTATGTATGGCGGGGGCAACGTCATCAACCATTTCTATCTGCGCTTCTTGCTCTGGCTGACGAAAGAGTCACCCGTGCGCCTGATACGCTTTCTGGAATTCTGCGTGGATCGCGTCTTTTTACACCAGGTGGGCGGGGGGTATTTGTTTATTCACCAAATGCTGCAAGACTATTTCGCCACATACCATCCAACAGACCTTTAGAAACGCAGTCAGAATAATATGCAGAAGATTGAAGATTAAAAATTGAGGATTGGTCGAGTATTCCAGCTTTAGTCTTCAATCTTCAATCTTTAATCATCGTTACGTAAGTCATTTAATTTCTATTCCTTAATCCAGCATCGGTACAAATAAAACAGGGCGGTCGCTCTGGTTGATGATGGTCGCATCCGGGCTTGAATCCAGTTTCGATAAAACAGGTGCACCCAAAACGAGCAAGTCATAATCCCCCGCGTTTAGTTCTTGCATGATGCCCGATTGCGGCGTAACGGCCGTTTCAATGATGCTTTCAGTAGCGACCCCCACAGCCCTGAGCAGCGCCTGACCTTTTTGCATGAAATCATGCGCTTGTTGTTGTTCGATCAACGGCCTGTTCCCCGTGTCAATATGCAATAAAGTTACCTGCGCCCTGGCACGGCGGGCAATACGACCGCCAAAGCGAATGTCACCCTTGCCTGGCTCTCCCACTGCCGTGCAAATGAGTACCTTGTTTAGCTGAGGCCGTGCCTGAGGCACTACCAATACCGGAATCCTGACAGCATCCAGCAGCCTCCACAGCAATTCATGTTCTTGACTATCATCAAGCGGCATAATCACCATTTCGTGATGCCCTTCGTTGGCTTCCAGCAGCACCAAATCTATATGATTCCCCTGCCGAACCCGGTATTCCACACGCGGCGCATGGCTTAGATTTTCAGCATGGAAGGTGCGTAAAAACTGGGATAGCACAGCGGGATCGCTTTTGTCGTCGGCAATACCCAAGAGGGTGATAGTGCCGCCAGTGGCAACAGCTATCTGTTGGGCAACAACGGCCGTTTCCCGACTTTTTGCATCATCCGCCACCACCAGCAGCAGCCTCATGCCTGCCTGATCCAGCACATGAAAGTGCGGCAGTCCCACCCAAATTTGCGCCTGATCGACCATGGATTCAGTTGTTTCTTGAGCCAGCAGGGTGCATTGAATCGAAACCGTACCCTGCCCAAAATCAAGACGAGGCTGTAACGGCCGTACACCATGTAAACTATCCAGCTCCACTTTCAGGCGCTGCGTCATGCCTACAAAAGCATGTTCCACCACCTTTCCTTTTCCCAGAGGGAAAATAGGCTCTTCTGGCAAAAACGGCCGTGATTGCAGTTTCACCGTCTCTGGCCGAAACAAAATGCGCACCGGCGCATAATCATCATGGGGTGGGGCATCTTCCGGCAGCGGTAGTGTCACTGACCCCAGCCGAATCTGCCCCGATTCCATGCGCCCGGCAAGCACGTTGCCGCCGCCCACAAACGTGGCCGCAAAAGTCGTGTGCGGCCGATAATACAATTCCTGTGCCGTGCCCACTTCCATCAGTTCCCCGCGTTCCATCACGCCAATGCGATCTGCCAGTTCAAACGCTTCTTCCTGATCATGTGTCACCACAATGGTGGTAACGTGTAGTTTGCGCTGAATTTCTTTGAGACGGCGGCGCAACTGCGTGCGGATTTTTACGTCCAGAGCGCCAAACGGTTCATCGAGCAGCAGTACGGCCGGTTCGTAGGCCAGGGCGCGAGCCAGAGCCACCCGCTGCTGCTGCCCACCAGAAAGTTGGCGGGCATAACGGTCGCCCAGCCCTGTCAATTCAACAAGCTCCAGCAGTTCGGCCGTGCGCTCTTTTTGTGCGGCGGCCGATACGCCGCGAATCCGCAAGCCGAAGGCGATGTTTTGGGCTACGGTCATATGGCGAAAGACGGAGTAATTTTGAAAAACAAAACCTACACCACGTTCCTGCGGGGGGAAATAAGTGACGTCATGGCCGTGCAGTTCAATACGGCCGTTATCCGGCTGCACCAATCCGGCAATCATGCGTAAAACAGTACTCTTGCCACTGCCGCTGCTGCCCAGCAGGACAAACATTTCCCCGTCTTCAATCGTCAAGGAAACATCTTTGACAACTGCTAAATCAGCATAATATTTTGAAAGATTATTTAATAAAATCGTCATGGTATGTCCCTAGCCAGTAATGTGTCTGCATCCCTTATTGTTCGCGGGCGACGCGCTGAAGTACAAAAAAGATAATGAAAGAGATGGTGGCTAAAACGGCCGCTACGGCATTGGCCGCTTCAATATTGCCCGCTTCAAACTGCGAAAAAATGTAAAGCGGTGCGGTTTGGGTGCGCAGCCGCAAATTGCCGCTGACCAACACAGTCGCGCCAAATTCACCCAGTGAATGAGCAAAAGTCAGCAGAGCGCCGGTCATGATGCCGCCGCGCAAGGCAGGCAGCGTGACGTAGCGAAAGGTTTGCCAACGGTTAGCGCCAATGGTGTAGGCCGCTTCGGTGTAGGTCTCTTCCAGTTTGTCTAGCACCGGTTTGACTGCGCCAAACATGTAGGGCAGGGTGACAAAGATATGAGCCAGCAGCACGCCCACAGGTGTGAACATGGGTTGGATGCCAAACGGCTCTAGTAAGCGACCCAGCAGCCCAATTGGCCCCCACAGCAGCAGGAGCGAGGTGCCGACGACAACGGTGGGGATGGCGGCAGGCAGATTGACGATGACTTCCAGAGCCGCCTGTCCGCGAAATTTGTATTCTGTGAGGACGTAGGCGGTGTAAGTACCGAGGAAGCCATTGAGAACGGCCGTTATCGTGGCAATAATGAGCGAAAAACGCAAAGCAAACTGGGCATCGGGGCGCAAAAATGCATCCAGAAAGTTTTGCAGGCCACCGCGGGCAGCAAAGAAATAGATTGCCAGCAATGGCATGATAATCAGCGGCATCAGCACCAATAGTAAAATGGAAACTGACCAGAATTGTGCCTTGCTCCGGCGCGGGGGCATGGTAGATGTCACATTCATTTGTTTATCTCCGTCAAAACCTGTTCCTTCCAAATTGATTCAATAATTTCTTGCTTGGCTTGAGGCCAACCGCCTAAATCCCGCACGGTGAAGGGATCGGCGATGTCGCCAAAGTTAGGATTGCTGGCGTTTAGTGCCTCATCGACACTGCGAAAACCGTATTCGATAAAAATGCGCTGTGCTGGTTCACTCCACAAAAAATCGACAAATGCCTGCACCACTTCCTCATCACCTTCGGGGATATTATCATCCATGACCACCACGATATGTTCGCTTAAAACAGTGCTTTGGGGGTATACAATCTCTGCATTTAAACGTCCCAGCGATTGGTCATAGAGCGGTTCCTGTTCATAGGTAATGAGCGCGTCGCCAAACCCATTGTCAAACTGGGTGCGTGCGCCGCGTGCGGAAGGGGATTGGGCAACCAGATTTTGCCAGATGCCTAAAAGCTGCGCTTTTGCCGCTTCAGCACTGCTGCTTTGGCGCAAGCCGGAACCATACTCTGCCAAAATCGCCCATTGAGCGCCACCCGATGTCAGCGGATCAGGATGCACGATGCCGATGCCGGGCTGAGCCAGGTCGCTGAAGTCGGTGATGTTTTTGGGATTAGTCGGCCGTACCTGAATAATAAATGGGGTGCGATTGAGAATGCCGTCATGCGGCAGGTCTAACCAGGTGTGTCCGGGCAGAACGTGGTTGTCTACCAGGCGCAGGGCATCGAGTTCCAGCGATAAAATGGCAACTTCTGCCGGTACGCCCAGCACGATTTGGTTGGTGATGGTGCCGGAGCCAGCAAAGGAGGAGATGAATTCAATCGGCTCGCCGGTTTGTGCCAGCCATTCTTGCTGGAAGGCGGGGAAGATGCCTTCGTTCATGACTTCGCCTAAAATGCTGAAGCCGTAGACGATGACGGTGCGGGTGGGTTTGGCACCTGTTCCCGGCAGCCAGGGCCATAAGATGTAAACGGCCGTTATCAGCAGCCCCACACCAATGAGATAGGGTCGGATTTTGAGCCAGTATCGCCGCGATTTTCTAAAGGAATAGGGTTGTTTGGGCATACATCACGTCGGTTTCTCCAGTAATAAAAGGGATAACGATATGATCTCTTATTTTCCCAAAAGTTGCACAACGAAATCTCTACAATGATTGAAGCGGGCCAGGGGGCAGGAAACGGCC
>JACSSI010000539.1 GCA_014879345.1 Anaerolineae bacterium
TTTCAACTTTTTCCCCTCCCTGTTTCATGCGGCGGCACAAATGTTTTACCAGATTGGCTTGCCCCTGCTCACAACGTATCGGGTGATGGTTTATTTGCATTTTTTACTGGCGGCCGTGGGCAGTTATCTGCTGGGCAAAGGCGTGTTTCAGTCTCGACTGGCGGGTTGGGGCGCGGCTGTCGTTTACGTCTACAGCCCCTATTTGCTCTACGATGCCATCGTGCGCGGCTCCGCCCCGGAAACACAGGCGTTGGCGCTGCTGCCGCTGCTAATTTTGGCACTCTGGAAAGCGTCTGAACAACTGTCAGTAAACAGTGAACAGTGGACAGTGGATGGTGGGTGGTGGGCTGCTATTCGTCAATCTTTAATCTCCAATCTCCAATCTCCTAAATGGGTGGTGTTAACGGCCGTTCTCTTCGCCCTCACCTTTCTTTCCCATCCCATTGCCTACCAACTGCTGATTCCGTTAGGCATATGGCTGCTAATTAAAGCAGGCTTCGCTTACCGTCAAGGTAATTTTTGGCAGACGCTCATCGGCCCGGCAATGGGCATTGCCCTGGGCGGCTTTCTGGTGGCGTTTTACTGGTTACCAGCGTTTGCAGAAGTAGGGTTCACCCGCGCAGACAGTTCCATTAGCCAGGGTTATTCATACCAAACCAACTTTTTGTCACTGCTCGATATGCTCCGTTTCCCCACAATTCCCGCTGACCCGGCGCTGATTAACCCGCCAGTGGTGCGGGCGATTCCAGTGGTGGGTTTGCTCTGGGCGCTGGGTGTCCTCGTCTGGCGCTGGCGACGCACCAGCCGCACACAGCGCGAAATTGTGGCGGCGTGGACGGCCGTTCTCCTTCTTTCTATTTGGCTCATCACCCCCTATTCCAAGCTGGTCTGGGACTATTTCCCCCTGCTGCGCCTCACCTTTTACCCCTGGCGGCTGTTGAGCATGACCTCGGTGGCAACGGCCGTTTTGGTGGCGCTTTCACTGAAATTAATTGAAGAACGGAAGATTGAAGATCAAAGATTAAAGATTGGCGACCCAATGCCGCTTCAATCTTCAATCTTTAATCTTTTCCCCCCCTTCCTCTTAACCACTCTCATCCTCCTCTCCGCCATTCCCTGGCTCTACCCGCCGCGCCAAACCATGCCCGAAACCATCGACATGGCACGGGCGCTGCATGAAGAATTGCCGCCCTATTTCATCGGCACCACCACCCTGGGCGAGTTTTTGCCGCAAACAGTGGCCGAACTACCCGCCTATCTGCCAGAAAACGACCAGCTTCGCGCGGGCGAAAATCCAGACCGCTTGCAAGCAATTGATGGGCTTACCTGGACACGACTGAGCGATAATCCCATTAAGGCGCGATATGAGGTGGTGGCAGAACGGCCGTTAACGGCCGTTTATCGCCAGTTCGATTTCCCCGGTTGGCACGTAAAAGTGGACGGGCAATCTGTGCCTGTCGCCCCCAGCGACCCCCACGGACTCATCACCTTCCCCCTTGCCGCCGGAAACCATGAGGTGCAAATCACCTTTGGCAATACCGGGGCGCGGTGGCTAGGCTG
Organism: Anaerolineae bacterium; assembly: GCA_014879345.1. GTDB lineage: Bacteria > Chloroflexota > Anaerolineae > Promineifilales > Promineifilaceae. Next base: position 1,561 of record JACSSI010000539.1, read on the forward strand.
GCTCATCAGCGGCCTGGCGCTCATAGCCCTGTTCGTGCTCACCGTCCAGGCTGTGCGCGCCCCCCAACCCGCTGCCGCCAGCACACAATCGTTAATCGACAATCCGCAATCGTTAATCATTTTGGGTATAACGGCCGTTCTCATCTGGCTCCTTTTCTCCTTCATCAACACCCCCCTACACCAGTCCACCCTGCTGGCCGATGGCATAGTGGGCAAACCCGTCATCACCCCGCTCGATTTTGTCGGTGAAGTGCGCTTGCTAAGCTACGAAGCCCCTACAACGCCAGTTGCCGCCGATGATACCATCCCCCTTAACCTGTATTTTCAGGCACAAACCGAAATCGGCGTACCCTACAACATCGGCGTGCAAGTGGTTGATGGCAATGGTTTAAATTGGATGGCAGCCAATACCCGCCCCTTCGACTGGCGCTTCATCGCCGATGAGCCGTGGCCGCTAGACGGCTATCGCCTGGAGCCAACCCTCATTTCCCTGCTCGATGGCACACCGCCCGGCACCTACCATTTCCATGTCGGACTGGTTCGCGCCGATACCGGGCAAACCGTAGCCGCGCACGATCTGGGTGAACTGTTTGTAGCACAGCCAGCCACAGGCGAGAAACCACTAGAACGGGGCATGGTCACTGCGTCGGTCACTGAGCCGGTTGCAACGGTCACTGAGCCTGTCGAAACGGTCACTGAGCCTGTCGAAGTGGACGCTTCGACAAGCTCAGCGACCGTCATTTCTGAGAATCTCAAGTTGCTCGGCACACGGCTGGATCGCACGCAAGCCGCGCCCGGTGATCCTATGCGCGTCACGGCATTATGGCAGGCGCAAGCCCCCGACGCCCTAAACCAGTTTACGCTTCAACTCGTTTCTGCAGAGGGCGAAGTCCTTCTTAGCCAAGAGGCAACCATTGCCCCGCTTTATCCACCAGAACAATGGCTGGCAGGAGATCGCCTGCGCAGCGAAACCCTGCTGCGCTTGCCAGCGTCTACGCCAGACGGCACGCACACCTGGCAAATTTTGTGGGGAGATGCCTTGGTAGAAGCAGGTGAGCTACAAGTACATGCCCCCCACCGTCGTTTTGAGCGCGTTGCCGTTGACGAAACTGTGGCTGAAACCATCGGCAACGTTGCCACCTTGCTCGGCATCAATCTCAATCCCGAAACCTCAGAAGTGACGCTTGTCTGGCAAGCAGAAAGCGAAACGCCCATCAGCTACCGCGTTTTTGTGCATCTGCTGGGGTCAGATGGTGAAATCATCAGCCAATCAGATGGTGAACCAGTTAGTTGGAGCCGCCCCACTACTGGCTGGCTTCCCGGCGAAATCTTGCAAGACAGCCACACCCTCACCTTCCCCGCCGACGCCCCAGAAGGATCACTCAGTTTGCGCGTCGGTCTCTATGATGCTGAGACGGGTGAACGGTTGCCCAGTGAAACAGGTGATTCCATCACGATACCGCTCCCTTGACTTTAAAATGAAAAACGGCCGTTCTGCTGGGCAGAAACGGCCGTTTTCTGTGCATTTGGTTCGTTAAAGCGAGACTGTCACATCTTGGAAGTTTGTTGTGATCTCAGCGGTAAAGTTGAGTCATCCGTTTGGATGTATGCATTTACCAGGGGTTGGCGTTGGCTAGTTTGCGTAGAAAGCATACAACAGGCTACGGTGAAAAGTGTGGCGATTACGGATGCTGCGATGAAAATTACGATGTAGATCATATTCCGTTCCTTTACCCTCTCCGGAGGCGTACCTCAACTGAAGTCAAAACATATAAACCAAATGCACAAAAAACCAATACAATCAATAATTCAGGTAACTACCAGTACACGTATGAACAAAAAAATTGTATCTGATTACCTTTCCTATTGTCTGTAGTACGCCTGTTGTATGACTGCGGTACTCTTTATCCTTGCTCATATATAACGCTAACATTCAGCTTACGTTTTTCTTACACAGCCTTGGCATAATCGGCTTCATATTTACAAACACACACTTTCCTAAATATGGAGGTATATGACATGAAAACTTTAGTACGTTGGAACCCAACACGGACAATTTTTGAAGAAATGGATCGCTTTTTTGAAGAGCAAGCCGAGCAAAGCTCACGCACCTGGAATTTGCCATTGGATGTAATTGAAAACGAAGATGGCTACGTGATTAAAGCCTCACTGCCTGGTGTAAACACCGAAAGTTTGGATGTAGTCCTGGAAGACAACGTTTTGAGCATCAAAGCAGAAGTAGAAGCCGAAGAAGTGGCCGAAAACGAGCAATTCCACATTCGTGAACGCCGCACTGGTAGCTTTAGCCGCAGTTTGCGCTTCCCAGTTGATGTAAATGGCGACGAAATTGTTGCTACCTATACCAATGGTGTGCTGCGCGTCACCGTCCCGAAAGCTGAAGCCGTTAAACCAAAACAGATCAACGTCACCATCAATAGTTAATAACATTTTCTCCAATGGATACAGGGCATTTACCGATGTTACTGTATCTATACAATTCCTCCTTTTGCAAAAAAGGCTCCAACCTATTTGGTCGGAGCCTTTTTTTGTTTGTGAATGGTCAAGAAGTTCAACTTATGCCCAAAGTTGAACTTCTACATGTATTAGATGACTGTCACATTTGATAAACGATTTTTCCGCCGACGATGGTCATGGCAACGGCCGTTT
>JACSSI010000540.1 GCA_014879345.1 Anaerolineae bacterium
ACAATGATCTCCATACCTTTGTCTCTTATTTGCTGGCTGCTATTGAAACGGCTTCCCCTCAAACATCATTTCAAACACCCGATCTCCTCAGTAACTTCTCTGCACCATCGGTTGCCATGCTTGCTCGCAGCCTTCTCGAGGATCTCGATCAAGTAGATACCCCTTTCATCATTGTGCTAGATGATATTCACGAAATCCATCAAGAGAGCGTTTTTAGCTTTCTTGAAGCGGTGCTGAAACGTCCCTCACCTGTCATGCATCTGGTCTTGGTTGGACGCCAGGACCCACCTTTACCGATTGCTTCATGGCGCGCATACCGACAAATCACTGAGATCCGACAGTACGACTTGCGCTTCGTATCGTCGGAAACGGCACAGTTCATTCAAAACAGGTTGAGTAAAAGAATCAACGCTGATGTGGCTGATGAATGGACCAGAATAACTGAGGGATGGATTACCGCACTTCAGCTGTTCATTCTCTCCTTACGCCATCATCCAGAATCCGCAATGCTAAGCGGGATAGTAATTGAAAACCGCCAGTACTTGCATGAGTTTTTGTTGGCTGAAGTTTTGTCACAGTTATCGCCAATCCAGCAGGAATGCCTCTTAAAGATCTCGCTGCTTGACCGCTTCAACGCTCAATTATGTGAAGTAGTTTGTCGGGAGGAATTGGGAGATGATGATGGCTTTCGGTCTGGCGAAGATGTCATCCATTGGCTGCAAGAGTCCAATCTCTTTTTGATTGGTCTTGACCCGCAGAATAGGTGGGTTCGCTTCCATCACCTCTTTCAGAGCTGCCTCAGAGAGATAATTCAAAGTCAATTACCTCCTGAAGCAATTGCGAGTTTGCACTTACGCGCCAGTAGATGGTATGCCGAGAATGGCATGGTTAACGAGGCCGTACGAGAAACCTTGGTCGCAGGTGACAAGCCAGCTGCCGTTGACTTGGTTTATCACCATCGTTATGCGCTAATGGAGAAAGCGAATTGGAATCATCTAGACAATCTGCTGAGACTATTCCCTGACGAATATGTTCGTGAGAACGTTGTTTTATTGACCACGGCAGCTATTAATGCCTATAACTTGGGTCGACTTGCTGAGTTCTTAATCCTGTATCAACATTTGGAAGACCTACTCGCCTCACGTCCTTCCGATAATCCTTTACCTCCATCCGTTCTGGGTGAAGTCAAGCTATTGTATAACCTCAACTCTATCAGCAATGGCTCGACGGCCGACATAATAAAGAATGCAGAGAAATCACTAGAGTTATTGCCTTCCCATTCCTATCATTTACGCAGCTACGCTTTGGGCACACAGATTGTAGGATTGCAAATGGAAGGGAAGCTGCAGGAGGCCGAATCGCTGGGTCGCAAAACGGTCGATAATATCAGCTGCCCCCCAAAACTTCGATTCTTTACGTATTTGGCCTTGAGCATAGCGGCTTATATGGATGGTGAATTGATTAACGTTTTGCAGTATACCGGCAAACTTATTCACCAGGCAATGCAAACGGGGCGACTGGAGTACTATCAGGGATGCTATTTCAAGGGAGTCGCCCATTATTTTCGTAATGAGTTGGAAGAAGCTGAAACCTGCTTTCTGAAACTAACGGATAGACCGAAACAAACGTCTTTAAACTTCCTGGCGTTTAGTGTTTGTGGCTTATTGAGAATCTACCATTCTCAGAGGCGTTCCGAAGAAGCTTTGCTGCTTCATCAAAAGACCCGAGCGCTTTTTGAAGATGTGGGTTCAAACAACCTGGAAATCCTAGATGCCCTTCAGGTTGAAATGGCTCTAAGCCAAGATGACGCAGATAGGGCACATCATTTAAGTTTGACCGTCAATTTCGACGTACGACCATTGCTTTGGTTTCATTACATCCCACAATTAGTACCCCTCAAATTGCTGATGCACCAGGGTGGGAAGCGAAATCTGGAAGAAGCAAAACACCGGCTTATTCAAATGGATGAGAAGCTGCGCAAAATAAACTTGAAGGCAATCAGGATAGACGTTTTGGCAATGCAAGCGTTGCTATTGTATGCGCAAAATGATCTCGAGTCGGCTTGCCAGAAATTGGGCGAGTCCCTGACCCTGGCAGTGCCGGGTGGATTCATTAGGAATTATCTGGAACTCGGATCTCCAATGGCTGAGTTGTTGACCCTGATAAACCAGCAAAGAGAATTCAAGGGTGAGACCATTGGGTTACATATTGCCAAGATTCTTGAGGCTTTTCCATCCTCAGTTCAAGAAGTAAGAATCGGCAAGTCTGACTACTCAGCTTATGAGTATTCCCCACTAACAGAGCGTGAACGAGAAGTACTCAAGTTTCTGACAACGAGCCTTTCTCCCCAAGAAATCGCTGGGGAAATTAACATCACCCTGGGTACCACCCGTACCCATATCAAACACATTTATGCCAAACTGAGCGTAAACAGCCGTTATGAAGCCGTGCAGCGTGCTAAAGAACTTGAATTAATATAAATTCGCCCCCTCCCGCTCCCCAAAATACTCAACTTATATACCCAATTTTGGGTACGACAGCACACCAGCCAGTTTTTATAATAGTACTTGGGTTTGAATTCTACATTTTCCTCAAAATCTACCAAGCCTTATTGTATTTAGCCTTAAATTAAAAACTGTTTAGGCATGGTTCTTGCAGCCTTGGTGAAACCGAGAAAGGAAGAATAGACCATGAAATTTCCTTATGATCAATCTGGCGTTTACGCTATTCATATAGCCGGTAGGCTGGATGCAAGTGTGGCAAATCGTTTAGGCGGTTTAACGATCTCGACCATTGAGCAAGACGATGAAAGCGACCAGCCAGTAACGATCCTGAAAGGATGTTTACCTGATCAGGCTGCCTTGTTTGGCGTTTTAACCACTTTATATAACTGGCGCTATCCCTTGCTGTTTGTCAGGTATCTCAGACCCAATCAACCATGCCAGTGACAATGGGGTCACAAATTCTTTTGGTTGTTGTGTCATTAATATTTTGGGTCTTTATTATCTCATCAAGGAAATCAACCGATTACTTGGATAAAGGATTGATGCAATGCTTAATGAAATCCTGACAACAATTGCCAGTATAGCGCTGAATCTGTTTGTGATCACCAGTATGCTGGCGATGGGGATGAGCCTGACGGTCAAGCAAATTATGGATCCGCTGCGCAATGTGCGCCTGGTGGTACTGGTGTTGGTGGGTAATTTTGTGCTGATTCCGGCATTGGCCTGGGGGCTAACGGCCGTTCTTCCCATGGGTCAAGCACAAACCACAGCCCTTATTTTGGTGGGCGCGTGTGCTGGCGCACCGTTCCTGCCCAAACTTGCGCAAATGGCTAAAGGCAATCTGGCGCTGTCCGTCGGTTTAATGGTCATGCTGATGGTGGTGACGATTTTCTACGCGCCGCTGGTGCTGCCCCTGCTGCTGCCCGGTGTCCAGGTAGATGCCCTGGCGATTGCCCAATCACTGATCGTGTTGATGCTGCTGCCGCTGGCGATTGGTTTGCTGGTGAAATGGCGCTATACGGAAACGGCCGTTTCCTGGCAGCCACATCTCTCCCAAGCCTCTACCTATAGTTTGCTGCTGCTGATCGCCGCTGGCTTGTTGTTGCAATGGCGCAATATCCTCGGTGCCATTGGTAGTTGGTTGATTTTGGGCACGATACTGTTGGTTGTAGGCGCACTGGTCATTGGCTATTTCCTGAGTTTTGGCAGCGATGCTGCTGACCGCAAAGTTGCCGCTTTGGGTACAGGCCAGCGCAACCTCTCGGCGGCCTTGCTGGTGGGTTCCAGTTTAGGCGATGCGGAAACGTTGGTGATGACCCTGGTTGCTTCCCTCATTTTGGTGGTAATACTGCTTGTGCTGAGCGGCGAATTAGGTAAACGGGAAACGGCCGTGTCCAAGACAAGCGGATAATAAACTTATTTATTAAGAGACTGGCGTTTTGCCAGATCGAATTTTTCAAGGAGATTGAAACATGAGTAAAAAAGATAAAAAAGAGAAATCAGCAGTTTACAACATTTTGGCCTTCAACTTTGCCGGTGAAGACACCGCAAAAGAAACGGTCAAGGAAATCAAAAAGTCGGGTGCCTTAGACGGTCAGCTCATCATTGCTGAAGCCATTGTCTCTGTGGATGACAAGGGTAAAGCACACATCCACGAACCAGGACATGGTGTGTTTGGTGGTGCCGGTGGCGCCGTCGTCGGCGGTTTGTTGGGCTTGATTG
>JACSSI010000541.1 GCA_014879345.1 Anaerolineae bacterium
AAATGGACATATCAAGGTAAAGCACTTGCTGCCTAACTGCGTGTTTATTTATGCCCACGTGTACTAGCCTATTTTAGAATTTGCCTTTTTCCAATCATCAAACAAAATGGCATACAACATCAGGTCATGAAAGCCACCTCGCCAGTAACCGTACTCCCGCATCAAGCCTTCATTTTGGAAGCCCAATTTTTTCAGAAGCTGACTAGATGGCTTGTTTTCTGGCATGACAAACGCTTCTAGCCGATTCATGTGCATGGTGGTGAAGGCGTAGTCGATAACGGCCGTTAACCCCTCAACCATAATGCCCTGCCGCCAATAATCCCTTGCCAGATCATACCCCAGGGCTGCATTAAAAAAGCGCGGCTTCCAGTTCATGATGCCAATCGTCCCCAGCAGCCAGTCATCATCCTTGAACGTAATCCCCCAGCGAATTGAGCGCCGCTTCATGAAGTTCTGCCGATACATGGTGATGCGCTCGGCCGCCTGTTCAATGGCTGTGAACGTTTCCAGTCCGTAATACCGCGTCACCGCCTCATCACCGAAGATTTCGTAAACGGCCGTTATATCCCCAGGCTCAATCATCCGCAGCCGTAAACGCCTGGTCTCTATGATGGGAAACTCGCCAAAAATATCGTCTAAATTTACCAAAATTCAAAACTCCAGCATTCTCTTAGGATCAAGGATTAATTTTCCTCCAAGTCAGTCAATTGGGGCATCTTCTCAGCAAATGGCGCGAGTAAAATGCCTTCTGCGACGGGTGGTTCGGTAACGGCCGTTGTCATATCACCATCCAGCGACGCCCCCAACGAAGCAATCGCCTTATCGGCACTCCAAAATACATGATCCGCCCCCAATTCTGCCAACACCCCTGCCCGATCCAGCAACTGCCGCACGCGATCATCCATAGACGTGAGCAGCAAATCACCGCCGCCCCCACGTTGACGATGCAGCAGTTCACGAATCACATCAACACCCGTCGCATCAATCAACGGCACCCCGCGAATAGACAAAATCAGCGTCGCCATCGCCTCATCATTAGTTTCCACAAACTCCAGCAAGCGCCGGGCTGCCGCAAAAAAGAGCGGGCCACTGAGATAATAAACAGCCACATTCTCGCCTGAATGGGAAACTGTTTGACCGGCGGTCGCCCATCGCGCCCCTTCCACTGGTTTGCGCGAAATTTGCAGCTCGCTCATCTGCGCCATAAAAATCAGCGTGCTGATGCCAAAACCAATCAAAATAGCCTGTGTTAAATCCAGCATCACCGTAGCCGCCAGTGTGATGGAAAAAGCGATGATAGCGTGTTTCAAGCGATGGCTAAAATAAAAATTGATGGCATGCCATTCATTCATACGCCACGCCGTCACCATGAGCACCCCGGCCAATGCCGACAGCGGTATCTGCCTGATGAGGCCGGCGAATAAAAGCGCCACCAGCAGCAGCACACCGCCATGAATAATCGGAACCAGGCGCGTCACACCGCCGCTTTTAATATTGACACTGGTACGCGCAATAGCGGCCGTTGCCGGCACGCCGCCAAAAAACGGAATGATGATATTGCCCACCCCCTGAGCCACCAGTTCGAGATTGTTGTTCAGGCGAATCCCCGTCATATTTCCGGCAACTGCCCCGCACAACAAACTTTCGATGGCACCTAACGCGGCAATGGACATAGCGGGCAGAACCAGATCGTTCAAATCTGCCCAGGGAATCTGGCTGAAACTGAGCCGGTTCTCCAGCAGGATGGTACGCGGAATCTCGCCAATAATCGGCACTTCCCAATGACCAACCACCACGATTAGCGTGGCTAAAATGATACCGACCAGGGAGCCAGGGATCCGCTGCCCAAATTTTAAACGCGGCCACATAATCATGGTCGCCATGACCAGCAGCGCCAGCATAATCGCTTCCGGGTTGGGCGAGATGCCGTTTTCAGCATAATAGCTCATTTTTTCAATCACATTTTCTGCCGCTGGCGTTTTGATGCCCAGAAAATTATCGATCTGCCCAAAGGCGATGATGATGGCAATGCCGCTGGTGAAACCCGCGATGACGGGCGCCGGAATAAGGGCGACGACGCGCCCCAGCCGAAAAATGCCCAACAAGGCCAGCATGATGCCAGCCATCAAACCTGCAAGCCACATCCCTTGCAGTCCATATTGGTTAACCAGCACAATCAAAACAGCGGACATAGCACCGGTCGGGCCAGAAATCTGATAAGGCGCTCCGCCCAGCAGCCCAATGACAAGGCCAGCCAAAACGGCCGTTACCAACCCCGCCCCCGCATCAGCCCCAGAAGCCACGCCAAACGCCAACGCCAAAGGCAGCGCTACCGCCGCCACAGTGATGCCAGCCAAGACATCTTTTTGCAACTTTTCCCGATCATAACCGACGAATTCACGCCGCCACATTCGGGGCCATTCTTGAATCATGTGATAAGCCCTCTTCTTACTATATGAAATTTTGAGTACCCGGCACGGTGTCCAAAAAAAGACACGCCAGAGGCGTGTCGTCTCATTTACAGATAGGGCATCTGTCGGTTTGCTTAGACTGCGATTTTAGCAAATTGAGTTTCACGGGCAAGAGGACAGTGTTCAGTGTTCAGTGTACAGTGTGCAGTTAACGAGAAAGCAACCTGCTTGATTAACTGACTACTCGACTACCCGACTAACTGACTACCCGACTAAAGACCAATCGAAAACATCGCTTCCAAATCATGCTCTGAGAACACTTTGAAGGCAATCAACGTTTCAGAATTGGTAATGCCCGTGACACTGTGCATTTTATTCGTCACCAATTCCGCCATCGTATCATTGTCTTTCACGCGAATGACAGCCACCAAATCAAAACGGCCGCCCACCGAAAAGACCTCGCTAATCCCTTCCAGTCCCGCCAGTTTTCCGGCCACTTCATTTACCTGACCAGGTTCCACATTCAATAACACCACTGCACTAACCATGAGAATCCTCCAATATTTTCAGAAAACAATGCATTTTGCTTAACGCCACCCATTATATCGGGAAACGGCCGTTTCCCCATTTCCACTTTCCGCTATAATAAAAACCCACACAGGGAAGCCCACAAACAATTAATAAACGTAGAACGATGACATGCAGGAACCTTCATCCTTCATCATTTAAAAGGACGGTAAACCATGAGTAAACTATTTGACCATTTCGGCGCTCGCGCCCCACTGCCCGGCACAGACTATGTCTACTATCGCCTCGACAAACTAGGCGATGTCAGCCGGCTGCCCTTCTCCATTAAGGTTTTGCTCGAAGCGTTATTGCGCAATTGCGATGGCTACGAAGTGATGCCCGAAGACGTAGAAAAACTGGCAAAATGGCACGCCCCCAGCCCCGCCAAAGACGAACTGCCCTTCAAACCGGGTCGCGTCATTTTGCAGGACTTCACTGGCGTTCCGGCTGTGGTTGACTTGGCGGCACTGCGTTCAGCGATGGCGCGTCTCGGCGGCGACCCCAAGAAAATTAATCCCCAAGTGCCTGTCGATTTAGTCATCGACCACTCCGTGCAGGTGGATCAGTTTGGCTCCAAAGCCGCCCTCTTCTTCAATGTGGAGCGCGAATTTGTGCGCAACCGCGAACGGTACGAGTTCCTCAAATGGGGCAAGGACGCTTTCGAGAATTTCCGTGTTGTGCCGCCAGCCACGGGCATTGTGCATCAGGTCAACCTGGAATATTTGGCCTCCGTCGTTATGACCAAGCCCGAAGGCGAGGATACCGTCGCCTTCCCCGACAGCCTCGTCGGTACCGATTCGCACACCACGATGATCAACGGCTTGGGCGTGGTGGCCTGGGGCGTGGGCGGCATTGAGGCAGAAGCGGTTATGCTCGGTCAGCCCATCTACATGCTTACGCCTGATGTTGTCGGCGTGAAGATGACGGGCAGTCTGCCCGAAGGCGCGACCGCCACTGACCTCGTGCTGGTCGTCACCGAGATGCTGCGCAAGAAGGGTGTCGTGGGTAAATTTGTGGAATTCTATGGCCCTGGCCTGAGCAACATGACCCTGGCCGACCGCGCCACCATCGCCAATATGTGTCCCGAATACGGCGCAACGGTAGGTTTCTTCCCCGTTGATGCGGAAACGCTCAACTACATGCGCAGCACGGGCCGCCCCGAAGCGCAAGTCCAACTGGCGGAAACCTATGCCAAAGCGCAAGGTCTCTTCCGCACGGACGACATGGTAGACCCGCTCTACACCGA
>JACSSI010000542.1 GCA_014879345.1 Anaerolineae bacterium
TCCTGGTCGCTGGCGGCTACGGCATGACCAAATTCCTCGATTGGAGCGACAAGTACACCTGCACTTTATTTGCAGACGGCGCGGGCGTTGCCATTATCGGCGTGGGCGACCAACCCGGCTTTTTGGCAGGCAAGCTTATGGCCGAAGGCCAATACTATGATGCGATGGGCATTTACAGTGGGGGAACAGCCCGTCCGGCTACCCTCGAAGTCGTCGCGGAACTAGGCAAACCGCGTGTCCAGTTTGTCAAGAAATTCCCTGCCACCTTCAATAGCGACAATTGGCCGCCACTGGTGCGCGGTGTCGTTGCCAAAGCCGGATTGACGCTGGACGACATTGATTATTTTCTGTTCACCCAACTCAACCTGCGCACCATTGAATTTGTCATGGACAACCTGGGTCAGCCGTTGAGCAAAACGCATTGGATTATGGATAAATGGGGCTATCTCGGCTCAGCTTGCATTCCGGCGGCGCTGGATGATGCGCTAGAACAAGGCAAAGGCCCTAAACCGGGCGACAATGTCGTCTTTTGCGCCACCGGCGGCGGCATGACGATGTCGGCGGTTGTCTGGCGTTGGACACAATCAGGTTCGTAGTAACGGCTTCAGCCGTCTACCCACTGAAGTGGGTACTACAAACCTTGTTTTCGAAGGAGTTCCCCATGAACGGGGCGCACCACGATAAATGAAAATATGGCATCGAATTAACGCTAATTTACGCGAATTATTTGGCGTTATCCAACAAAAATTCGTGTTAATTCGTGACAATTCGATGCTATTTACTGAGGAGACAAAGCGTGTACATCGGTGATTATTTAGGACGCCGGGCAATTTATTCACCAGAGAAATTGGCGATTATTGACGCGGGCAAAATGCCGGAACTACGCCTGACTTACCGCCAATGGAATGAGCGTGTCAACCGGCTGGCACATTGGTTGCGTCACGAAGCAGGTATTGAAAAAGGGGATCGGGTTGCCATTTTAGCCAAAGATGGCATTGAGCATCTCGATTGTTTCTTTGCTTGTGGCAAGCTAGGAGCCATCCACACGGCGCTCAACTGGCGGCTGCATTGGCGGGAAACGGTTGCTATTCTGGAAAACACCACCCCTAAAGTCCTCATCTACTCCAGCGAGTTCAGCGGCGATGTGACCAAGATACAAGCCGCTATCAGCTATTCGTTATTTGGTGTTTTTCTTGAAGGGGAAGGGGCTGATGGTAGTGTGCCGTATCATTTTGTGCTGGATGAAGGTCGGGAAACGGCCGTTACCTGCCCATCCCTCACCAAAGAAGACACCGCCTGTCTCATCTTCACTGGCGGCACTACCGGCCTGCCCAAAGGCGCCCAAATCAGCCACCGCATGATCAACTGGAACGTGCTCAATACCGTTATCCATGATCTGCACCACGATGACATTTATCTCAACGTCTTCCCGCTCTTTCATGCGGGTGGCCTGTTCGCCTACACCTCGTCACAAATTGTCTTTGGCAATACCACCATCATTACGCGGCAGTTCGACCCGAAACAGGTGCTAAACTTAATTGAGCGCGAACAGGTAACGGTGTTTGCGGCCGTGCCGACGATGTATCAGATGTTGACCCAGGCGAAGAATTGGCAAACGGCCGTTCTCAGCAGTCTCCGTTTTTGCACCAGTGGTGGTGCGCCTCTGCCTGTGCCGCTCGTCGAGCAATATCAGCAGGAAAAGGGAGTGCGCTTCAAACAAGGTTTCGGCATGACGGAGTATGGTCCCGGCCTCTTTGCCCTGCCCGCCGAAGACGCCATTCGCAAAGCAGGCAGCATCGGTCGCCCCAACTTTTTCATCGATGTGCAAGTGGTAGACGACAAAAATAAACCACTTGGCCCCAACGAAGTGGGCGAACTGGTTCTAAAAGGCCCCAGCGGCTGCTCCGGCTATTGGAACAATCCCGAAGCCTCAGCCGCCGCCTACGACGACGAGGGCTGGTTCCACACCGGCGATTTAGTGCGTTACGACGACGACTTGTATTTCTATGTGGTAGATCGCAAAAAAGACATGTTCATCTCCGGCGCAGAAAACATCTACCCTGCCGAGATTGAAGCGGTCTTGTACAAGCATCCGGCCGTTCATATGTGCGCCGTCGTTGGTGTGCCAGACGAAAAGTGGGGCGAGGTTGGCAAAGCGTGCGTCATTCTAAAGCCAGACGAAACCGTCACTGAGAACGAACTCATCGCCTTCATGCAAGCAAACCTGGCTCGTTACAAAGTCCCGAAAAGCGTCACTTTCATGGATGAATTCCCCATTTCCGGCGCAGGGAAGATTTTGAAGCGCGAATTGCGAGAAAAATTTGTCGATTAGTCAATTTGTCAGGTAGTCCAATAGTCAAAACCACTCGACTACCTGACCAACCGACTAATCGACTAAAGGACTATCATGACTAATACCGTAGGCATCGTCAGCACAGGCACATACTCACCAGACGGCTACCTAACCAGCGCCGACATCGCTGAGGCCACCGGCTTTCCAGAGTGGGTCGTGCGGGACAAGTTAGGTATCCACAAAAAACATGTAGGCGACCCTGATGATCAGCCCAATGAAATGGGCATCAAAGCGGCGCTCGACTGTTTGCATGGCAGCGGCGTGGATCCCAAAGAAATTGATGTGGTGCTCAATACCACTGAAGAGTGGCGCGAGTATCTGCTGTGGACGTCTGGCATTCACATGGCGTATGAAATTGGGGCGACCAACGCCTGGGCGATGGACGTGCATACCCGCTGCGCCACCACCGTCGGCGCGATGAAGATGGCAAAAGATATGCTCATCGCCGACCCTGAAATAAACACGATACTGATTGCTGGCGGCTATCGCGTTTCTGATTTTATTAACTTCAAAAACAAACGCACCTCGTTTTTGTGGAATATTGGCAGCGGCGGTGGTGCCATGCTGCTGCGTAAAAACCATCCACGCAACCAGGTTTTGGGTGCCCACCTCATATCCGATGGCTTCATGAGTAAACATGTCATCGTGCCTGCCAGCGGCACCATACAATTTCCCAATCCGCAGGCGATGGCTGCCCCGCAAGACGTTAGCGAAGAAGATTTCTATTTTGATTTAGTCGAACCAGAGGCGATGAAAGATCGGCTTAACGCAGTCAGTATGGACAACTGGGTTCACTGCGTCGATGAAGCGCTGCGCAAAAGCGGCAGCAAGCCTGATGGCACACCCTACAGCAAAACAGATCTCGACTTTTTGAATATGGTGCTCATCAAACCATCCGGCCATCGTGATATGTTGGCGCGGTTGGGTTTGACGGAAGAACAATCCATTTACCTCAGCGACATCGGTCATACCGGTGAACAAGATGCGATGTTTGGCATTCGTGAAGGCATCGCGCAAGGGCGGCTAAAGGATGGCGACTTGATGGCGATTGTAGCGGCGGGTATAGGCTATGTCTGGGCGGCTGGTATTGTATGTTGGGGTGAACAACCAATTTAACAGGGAGCGCAGGTGTCTCGCCTGCACATGGCGAACGAGACGTTCGCGCTCCCAATATAGAGGAGATTAAACATGCGATTAAAAGATAGAGTAGCACTAATTACAGGTGGCGCGGCCGGTATTGGTAAAGCAACGGCCGTTCGCTTCAAAGAAGAAGGCGCAATTGTGGTCATCTGTGATGTGAACGAAGAATTAGGCCAGGCGGTTGCCGCTGAGATTGGGGCTGATTTCTACAAAGTGAATGTGGCAGACCGGCAAGATGTGCAAAAGTGGGTAGATGCCGTGGTTGAGAAAAACGGCCGTTTAGACATCCTGGTCAATAACGCTGGCGTACTGCGGGATGGCACGCTCGTCAAAGTCAAAGATGGGCAGTTGGTCAAACAAATGTCTGAAGAAAACTTCGATTTGGTCATCAGTGTGAATCTAAAAGGGGTTTTCAACTGTACCCAAGCTGTGGCTCCCGTGATGATCAACCAGGGCAGCGGCGTCATTCTCAACGCCACCTCGGTTGTCGGGTTGGACGGCAACTTCGGCCAAACCAACTACGTGGCTACCAAAGCTGGCGTCATTGGCATGACTAAGGTGTGGGCGCGGGAATTGGGGCGGTATCAAATTCGGGTCAATGCCATTGCTCCAGGATTTACCCTCACAGAAATGGTGCAGCAGATGCCCGAGAAGGTCTTAGAGGGCATGGTTTCTCATACACCGCTGGGACGCATGGGGCAACCACGCGATATTGCCAATGC
>JACSSI010000543.1 GCA_014879345.1 Anaerolineae bacterium
ACAATGCTTATCTTCGCCATGCTGCAAGTGCTTGGACCTGTTGAACGTTCCGCTTTATATGTGCGTGACATCCCAAAAACGGAAGCACAGATAGAAGGTATCATCAAACGGTATGGTTTAGATGAACCTTTTTTCGTGCAATATTGGGGGTGGTTGGTCGGTCGGGAAGATCCTCAGACAGGGGATATTGTAGGCGGCGTGCTGCGTGGTGATTTAGGTTATTCACGCACTGGCCGAGAACCGGTGATGGAAATGATGGTGCGGCGAATGCCAGCCACACTTGAATTAACTTTATGGAGCATTATTCCAGTGGTGGGTATTGGCATTTGGCTAGGAATCAAAGCGGCGCTGCATCATAACAAATGGCAGGATCAGTCTGCACGTGTGTTAGCAATTGTTGGCTGGTCTTTTCCTACCTTTGTGTTTGGCCTATTGATGCTGTTGATTTTCTATGCCAAGCTGGATTGGTTTCCGCCAGGACGTTTGTCAACGGAATATAATCTGGTTGTGCAAAATGCGGATTTGTTTACTACCTATACGGGCATGTATTCAATTGACTCTTTACTAAACTTGCGTTTTGACATTTTTCTGGATTCCATGCGTCATTTGTTTTTACCAGTGCTTACACTTTCTTATATTTCTTGGGCGCAATTATTGAAGGTAACTCGGTCTTCTATGCTGGAGGCTTTGCGACAAGATTATGTGACGACAGCCAGAGCAAAAGGGTTAAAAGAAAAGGTTGTTATTAACCGGCACGTGCGCAAGAATGCGTTGATTCCGGTGGTGACAATTGCTGGAGCAACGGTGGCTGGCCTGTTGACAGGTGTTATTATTACGGAAACGATCTTTAACATTTCTGGTTTAGGCTCTGCTGCTGCTTCTGCTGCCTTAAGCCTGGATGTGTTAACGATGTTGGGCTTTGCACTGTTCACAGCTGTAGTATTTGTGGCTGCAAATCTGGTTGTTGATGTTCTGTATGGGGTTTTGGATCCCAGAGTTCGCTTAGGCTAGAGCGAGAGGAAATTTATACTATGAGTACAGAAACAAGTGCCGCAACAACAGCCCCTGTTGTAATTGGTGATGATTATTTAGGCGAACAGAGTCGTCTGGAGCAAGTGATAGGGCCAGAATGGTATCGTCTGCTAAAAGGTGTTGTAACCAATCCTTTATCGGTGGCAGGCATTATCGTGATTTTGGCTTTTATTTTTATGGCAGTATTTGCCCCGATTTTAGCACCACCCATTAATGATATTTGGGATACCAGTTTGATTCCGCGGGATGGCTTTAGTTCGGAACCAAGTCCACCTGGTTCTGAATGGACGCGGAATGTGCCGGAAACAGTTCCACTATGGTACAAACTTATGACTGGTGATGATCAGTGGGTACATTTGATGGGGACTACCAGTGGCCAATATGATATTTGGTATGGTATTGTATGGGGGGCGCGGACTGCTTTGGTTTACGGTACTATTGTGGTAGGAGCCGGGGCGTTTATTGGTGTTGCTATCGGTTCTTTTTCTGGTTTTTATGGCGGTTGGATTGATGAGGTTTTGATGCGTGTGGTGGAGATATTTATCGCATTCCCCTTTCTTGTGGGGGCGTTGATTTTGTCTTCTATTCTGGTGCCTATTTTTGGCCGAAGTATTTGGCCGGCTTCTATTGCGCTTATTGTGTTTGGCTGGACGGGGTATGCACGTTTGCTACGGGGAGATATTTTGTCTACGAAAGAGCGCGATTATGTGCAGGCTGCGCAAGCCAGCGGCGCCAGTGATTTGCATTTGATTACGCGCCACATTCTGCCAAACGCGATTTTTCCCACACTTGTTGTCTTGTCGCTTAATATGGGGTCAATTGTGCTGAGTTTTGCTACGTTGAGTTTCCTCGGTATCGGTGTACAAGTTGGGTATGCTGACTGGGGGCAGATTGTGAGCCATGCTCGTGATTGGATCCTAACGCTCGACCAACATTGGTATATTATTGTCTTCCCCGGTGTGGCTTTGCTGCTCTATGGTTTGGGCTGGAATTTGATTGGGGATGCTTTACGCGATATTCTAGATCCGAAGCTGCGTGGTAAAAGTTCTTAAGCTGCAATTTGGATGAGTTTTGTTTTTAACTGGCGGGCTGTGGATATGCAGCCCGCCAGTTTTGTTCTCTGGCTATGCGTTATTTTATTCTGGTTCTCATTTTTTTTGTGTTGTTGCTCGGTGTGGTTTTTGAAATGGCGATGGCTCAGGATGGGGTAACGGCCGTTACGCCCCCACCATCTCCCGCTCCTCAAAGCACCCCCACTGTTGACCGGTTAGCCCCTCCACCCACGGCAGAAACCCCCACCCAACTGGATGAAGGTGCTTATTTGTATTGGCTGTACTGTATTCCTTGCCATGGCGATAAAGGGCAAGGGTTAACAGATGAATGGCGGATGCAATATCCAGAAGAAGATCGATATTGTTGGAATTCAACCTGTCATGGCAGCAATCCCCCCCAACCCTATGGCTTCCAGATACCAACAGTTGTCCCCCCCATCGTCATTCCGCATGGTGGTCTGGAACGCTTTGATACACTGGGTGAAGTTTATTACTACACACGCGGGTCTATGCCGCTTGAGCTGCCAGGCCGCCTGACAGATGAAGAGTATCTGGCAATCATGGCCTTTTTAGCCAATGAAATGGGTATTTGGGAAGGACAAGATTATAGCGCTCAAAATATTTTAGGGGTTCGTTTACGCCCCGATGAGGTGATTGCAGTAGAATCGACGGCAACAGTTGCGCCCGTCAATACACCTAAAAATGTGACGACCATTTCATCTGATTTATTAGGACTGGTTGCCCTGGCTTTCGGTGCAGTCGTGGTGATAGGAGGTGTTTTCGTATGGCGACGACAAAACCGGTAAATGACAACCTGCGGCTGGCTAGTTTAGATCAAGAGATTCAAGAAGATGATCCGCGTGTCATCGGGCGGTTGGGGCTGCTAAACGGTGTGCTGACTGGCCTGGCTGCTGCTATTGGGTTATGGGGGATTCAGGTGATTTCTTTGCAACCCCTGCCGTTAACCCAAAAATACAACAGCATCATTTTGGCAGGGGGCTTGATTATGCTGCTTTGCGGTTTGATGGGCTGGGTGTCTGCACGTTTGCGAAAAACGGCCGTTACCATCATCTTGTGGGTCATTACAGCCTTTCTCATCACCTTCATCGCCAGTTACCAGCCTTACCAGATTCGTACGCTCACTGCCTGGCTGGCAGATACCCGGTTTTGGGGCATTAACATCTATCCTTTTTCCACCGCGTTTAACTGGATCGTGATGTTTTGGGGCATGTTGTTGGCTGGCCTTTTTCTCTTGCTCCTGTTTGCAGTTCTCGGACTTTTTCAAGATACCAGACTATTAAGCATCAACCAGGAACGCGGGCAAAACGGCCGTTTAGCTGCCCGCGCCTGGACAAAACTACTGCTGCCACTACCATTGGTCATTTTAGTGAGCTACCTCACAGCCAGCATCATCGCCGATACTTCCTGGAAAGGCATTCCCATCATAGACCGCGTCATTCAAGTGGTGCGCGAATATGATGGAGATTTATTCACACTTGGCTTGGATGACGGCATAAACTATGCTGCTGCCAGAGGCGTCCGTGACGCCTTAGACGGAGCGTATACCCTTTCAGTCGGCTCTATTGATGCAGATAGTTTGACCACCATCATCGTCGCTGATTTTGAGAACGGCGCCTGGATACATTGTCGTTTTTTGAATGACCAGCTTAACTATTGCTATGATGGCTCCCCGCCGTATACCATTGGCTTCAATAACCTCATCGCGGGTACGCCCATCCCAGAAGATTGTCGCGGTTGTGCCGTTGCCGCAGATACCCAATGGCTTAACTGGCTTCAAGAACGCCACTCACAACTGGGCAGCGAACCGATTATTGAACGCACTGGTATGCAAGGGGACTTTGTAATTATGCAAGCCCAATCTGCCACCAACGATTATGCCATCCAATGCTGGTTTCAAGGCAGCCCTCCTGTAAAGTTGCTGAAATGCGAGGAAATGAACTAGCGGCTGGGTTTGTAGTGCGACGCCGAGGCATAAATGCCCCGGCAGCAAAATAACGCCGGGTAAACCCGGCTTTTTAACGTCTTAGCCCCATTTTGAACTTTAAATAATTATTCCGGTAATCCCCTCTCCCCAGCCCTCTCCCCAAAGGGGCGAGGGAGC
>JACSSI010000010.1 GCA_014879345.1 Anaerolineae bacterium
GCTTCCAGAATATCAACGGCAACCACGCCACCGCCGACAGCTTTGGCAGCCGCGCGTGATATGGCGTCAATCTCATCCGTCACCACACAGTTGGCCGATTCCCCGCCGCGTGCCGTGTTGGTAATCCAGTGGGCAGAGGAACGGGTGATGGCGCAAATCGTTTCATCGTCCACCACAAAACTGCGGATGTCACGGTCTGGTTTGGCGATGTACTCCTGAATGTAGAAGATGGAGTGGTGGTAGGAACCGAGCGTGGCTTTATGCTCTAAAATGGCTTCGGCCGCTTCCGCATCATTCACTTTTGCCAGCAGCCGGCCCCAGGAGCCAACGGCCGGTTTCAAGACAACGGGGTAGCCCATCTCGTTCATCGCTTGCAGGGCAGATTCTTCTGTGAGGGCGATCCGCACTTCAGGTGTGGGCACACCATCGCGCACCAATACCTGCGATGTGTTGAGTTTGTCACCGCAAACCAGGGCGACATCGGCCGTATTGACGGTGGGAATGCCCCAACCACCCAAAATTTGCAGGCAAGCCAGGGCGCGGGAGTGACTGACGCACCGTTCTAAAACGACATCATATTGGTTCCATTCTTCGTAGTTGTTGAGGTTAAAAATGGAGTGGCGCACGTCGATCATCTCAAAATCAACGCCGCGATTTTCCATCTCTTCTACAAGCAATTTTTCTTCTGCTCTAATTCGTGAATATAAGACACCTACGCGCATGTGGGTTTTCTCCTCTTTTTCAGTGAACAGTGGACAGTGGACAGTTTACAGTGAACAATAAACAACGTAGCCACTGTTTACTGTTCACTGCTACCTGTTCACTGAATTACTCGCCCCAATCTTCTTCTACTTCCGGGGCCAATTCGATGCTAAGTGGGGATAGGCTGGTGATTTCTAGTTCCACACCGCAGTCGGAACATTCTATAATTTCGCCGACGATGACGTTGGCTGCCATTATCACTTCACCACCACATTCTGGACATTCTGTTGTATTCATTTCTGTATCTCCTAAAAATATTTGTTGTTGCTTAAAAATAGTAAAAAAAAAGCGAGCTACTGTGGTTAGTCCCAGTTAGCCCGCTTGAAAATCGCTTTTGAGTTGTTTCTCAGAAGCAAGCGCCACTCTCTAGAACCGTTTTCGGCTTAGCCTTCTTGCACTTCTTCAGTTCGATAATGATGACGTTTGTTTCCATATTTTTTTGCTGATTTGATTTTTTGCATAAAAAAAGCCCCGTCAGTGTCTGGCGAGGCTTGGTGGTTACGTGCTTTGCGGGTAGCAAAAGCGGCCAGACTACCGTGTGGTATCTTGCTTGCTCTTCTTACCCTTCTTGGTGTTGATTACGTTCAAAATTTGCATAACGGTTAAAACTATAGCAGTGCGGGAAGGAGATGTCAACGGCCGTTATCGTATAAAATTATCTAAAATATGGCTGTTTTCTTTGGATAATTTGGTGGAAACGGCCGTTATTTTACAAATTCCGCTACTCTGTCAAAACGGTGGGAACGTTATTCAAACGGGTGGATATAATCAGATACTTCCCAGTTATCAGCAAATCATAGACCAGTGCGCAATTTCTTGCGGCTTACTTCTTTGTTCAAGTTTTATCTTGAAAGAAGCTTGTGATTTCTTGTGCAATTGCAACAGGGTGAGTCAATGTAGGGACGTGGCCTGCATCTTTTAAAATACTTAGTTTTGTATGTGGAATTGTTTCCGCGAGCCAATATGCATCTTCAAGGGGTATCAACGAATCCGCTTCTCCGTGAATAATAAGTGTTGGTTGGGTAATGCGAGGCAAGTCATGACGCAAATCAGCTCCGCTCGTCATCAGGTACAGGGCAATAGCACTATCTTGGGATGCGCGATCAATAATTTGCCGTCCCCAATGTTTGATATGATCACTGTCTGGTTCAGGTACGCAGGCTTCAACAAAGTGATCAAGTGTGGCTGAGTACGCTTTTCTTAGACCCAGCAGGAATCGGTCATTTTCTGGTAACGTTTCTTGGACGTACAAGCCATCTACAATGACTAAGCCTGTAATACGGTGGGGATTCTTGAGGGCAGCCGCAAAAGCGGTAAGCGCCCCGGCTGACTCAGCTGCCAGTATGCAATGCTCAATACTGTAGGCGTCGAGAACGGCAAAGACATCATCAACTAATCTGTCCAAAGTAATCGATTCTACTGGTGCGAGTGTTGCGCCTGTTCCTCGATGGTCATAAGCAATGGTGTGCCAATTTTGACTTAAGATGGCAAAAGGTTCGGCCCACAATTCCCAGCTTCCAATCCAACCACCAATGGCGACGATGGTGGGAAATGTTTTCGGGCCAAATGAAGTAGCGTAAATCTTTGCCTTGCCAATTGTGATAAACATTCCCACATCTCCTTAACCACATTGAATCTTTAAATCATACTCAGATGCAGTGTGCCAACCAATTATTGTAGATTTACACGTCTACAAGATAAAACGCCACTATTCGGGTAAATCAGTTTTTGAGGTTATGAAGAGATTTTTGTAACTAACTTTGTTCGGCCCACAACTGGACTAGATTGACACAAACCTCGGTGGCGGCGGCCATGTCTTGCAAGCTGACCCATTCCAGGGGGCCATGGCAATTATGTGCGCCGACAAACAGATTGGGTGTGGGCAAACCTTTTTCAGTGAGGCCAGAACCGTCTGTGCCACCCCGTATGGGCTGCACGATGGGTTTGATGACAGCCTGGTCTAGCGCTTTGAGCGCGAGTTCCACTGGTTTCATATCTTTTTCAAGCCAGTAGCGCATGTTGCGGTATTGAGGGGTGATGGTGCAGGTGATGTGGGCGCGGGGTTCCCAATTTTGAATGGATAGGCTCGCTTCGCGTACTTTATCGCCATAGGCTTGCAGACCATCGAGTTCATAATCACGTAAAATGAAATGGAGTTCGGCATAAGCGGCCGTTCCGCTTATTTTGTAGAGGTGAATGAAGCCTTGGCGGCCGCTGGTTGTTTCAGGAGTATCCGTTTCCTGGGGGAGCAGGTTGACAAGGTTGCATGCTAGGTTGAGCGCGTTGACAAGATGGTCTTTGGCCGTTCCGGTATGAGTGGAGATGCCGGTGATTTTGACGACAGCTTTGTCGGCGGAGAAGGTTTCGTAGGTGACTTCGCCTTTGGGCCCGCCATCTAGTGTGTAGGCCACATCTGCGCCTAAATCTTCCAGTTTGAGGTTGACGACGCCGCGGCCGATTTCTTCATCTGGAGTGAAGCAGAGGCGGATTTTGCCGTGTGGAATTTGCGGATTTTGCAGGAGGTAATCGGCCATGGTCATGATAATGGCAATGCCTGCTTTGTCGTCGGCACCGAGCAGAGTGGTGCCGCTGGCGGTGACGATGTCTTCGCCTATTTTTTCGGCCAGGTAGGGGGAGTTTTTGTGATTGATGATTTGTGTGTCGTCATCAGGCAGGGTGATTTCTTGCCCATTATAGCCGCGATGGACGATGGGTTTGACGCCAAAGCCATTGAAGGCTGGGGCGGTATCGACATGGGCGAGGAAGGCGACGGTGGGGAGATTGGCATCGTCTATGGTGGCAGGGACGGTGGCAAAAACACAGCCGTAATCGGTGAGTTGAATCTCGGTAGTACCCAGTTCCTCGAGTTCGGTTATAAGCTGCCGCAGCAGGTCTAACTGGATGAGGGTGCTGGGAGCGGTGTTTGATGTTTCGTCACTTTGGGTATCGATTTGTACGTAGCGCAGAAACCGCGCTTCCAGGTCTTGCAGGGTTGATGTCATGTTGTTTGCTCCACGGCGCATCACATGTGATGATTTTTTGAATGGTTAAATTATACCTGTGCAGTGGTCTTTTGCTAAGGGCATGTTCGTGAATATGTTAGCAGGTTTATGATGAGCGCACGCTGCTCTACCTATCTGCATAAACGCCGAGCATGAACATGAAGGTGAGTTCTAACCAACCTTGGGCATCTGACAAGGTGGTAAATTCTCGTGTGTCTGTATCGTTTGTACCGTCATCTCCGTTGTAGGTTACGGTGCCGATGAAGTTGCTGTCACGCTTTTCGATGTGGCCGACTGTTTTGCCACTGCGGCTTTCTTTTTTTTCTATGGTTGGTGTCATGTTTCTGGATACCTTTTACGCTTGATTTGATGGTAGTAATGTTACGGTTTTATTTTTTGGTTGCCATTTTGTCGATAACGGCCGTTTCCTGGCAAGTTCTCAACAATTCTCCCACACTCCAGGCTTTGGCAATGCAGCCACGAGGCGTGAAAGGCGGGTCGCCGTCGAAGATATCGCTGACGCTGCCCACACCATAGTCGGCCATGTGATGCAGCATCGGAATGAGGAAGGAGCGAGCCTGTTCCGGGTCCTGGTAGACGCGCAGATGCGCAGTGACAAAAGGCCCCATAAGCCAGCTCCATACAGTACCTTGATGGTAGGCGCTGGCTCGCTGGCCTGCATCGCCGCCATATGCGCCTATGTAGCCGGGTTCGTTAGGGGCTAGTGAACGCAGTCCGTGTGAAGTAAGCAGATGACGGCTGCATACATCCACGACGGCACGTTGTTGAACAGGTGTGAGCGGGCTGTGTGGAAGGGAAACCGCCAACAGTTGATTGGGGCGTAAACTACTGTCATTATACAACTGCCCATCTTCACCCAGTCTGCCTATGACATCATAACAGTAGCCACGTTCTTCATTCCAAAAGTGTTTGAATCCTGCCTTTGCCTTATATGCAAGTTCCTCATAATTGGCTTGTTCATAACCCAGATCGAGCGCAAATTGGGTCATGATGCAAAGGGCGTTATACCAGAGAGCGTTGACCTCCACTGGTTTGCCAATGCGTGGTGTGATGATCCAATCATTGTGCTTGGCGTTCATCCAGGTGAGGCAGTGACCTTGTTGACCGGCGTAGAGCAAGCCATCTGTTTCATCGACGTGGATGTTGAAACGGGTACCGCGTTGATGCCAGGCGATGATGTCTTGCAGCACGGGGAACAGTTCTTGAATAATGCTTTGGTCGTTGGCGGCAGCAACATAGGCACGGAGTGCTTCAAAGTACCAGAGGGTGGCATCGACGGCATGATATTCTGCCTGGGCGGAGCCATCGGGGAAACGGTTGGGCAGCATGCCTTCATTGATGAAGTAGGCGTAGGTGTGGAGGATTTCGCGGGCGGTTTTGGTGCGTCCGGTTGCCAGCAGCAGGCCGGGCAGTGCTACCATGCTGTCGCGGCTCCAGTCGTTGAACCAGTGGTAGCCAGCCAGGATGGAACGACCAAAGGGTTTGCCGGGTAACGGCCGTTTTACCACAAATTGGTCGGCGGCAAGAATGAGTTGACGGGTGATGGTTTCATATACGGGATCGCTGCAAGAATTTGCTGCCCGCTCGATGAGAGAGGTTTCGTAATCTTTTCGAGCTTTTAAGGCAGTGTCACCATCCAATATCGGATTGGTTTCAGTGCTGAAAACAAAGGTGACTTTTTCATCAGCTTCAAGCACGATTTCAAAATCACCTGCATGAAGATGATCTTCGATGGCATCGAGACCGCGATTGGCTTCTTTCATGAGGAAGAAGCGCCGGTTCCAATGATGCTGTGGGGTGGCACTGGCCTTGTCACTGAAAAG
This sequence comes from Anaerolineae bacterium, assembly GCA_014879345.1. Lineage (GTDB taxonomy): Bacteria > Chloroflexota > Anaerolineae > Promineifilales > Promineifilaceae. The sequence goes on from JACSSI010000010.1 coordinate 5,609, forward strand.
ATAGTAGGAAACGGCTCCCTGGTAGGCGGTGACTTTAAGACCGTTCTCTACTTCCTCGATTTTCATCTCCCAGTTGTCGGCGTGGGTATTGACTTCTGCATTGCGGTAATTGACCAATGCTTTAGCAGATAACTCAAGTGGTTCAGTGGCGCGGAGGAGGTGGTATTGGACGTAGGTGGTGTTGGCACCCTGTTCCATCCAGATGCGTTTCTCTAGCAGGCTGTCGGCGATGGCGTAAGTCCAAACGGGAATTGTGCCTTCAAGGCGGAAGCGTTCTAGTTGATGGTAGCCATCAGGTTTGATGACACCACCTGCCCATCTGTTGATGTGTAATGGATAGATATGACCGCCGTAAACGGCCGTTTCATCCAACTTGCTCACCAACAACATACGCTCAACTGGGGGCTGCAAAGGAGCAAATAAGAGGCCGTGATACCGCCTCGTGAACGTGCCAGCAATCGTACTGGAAGCAAAGCCACCCAGGCCATTGGTTACTAACCACTCGCGACGTTCAGTGTTAACTAAATCACCACAAACATCTCGTCCAAATTCAAACATAGGTCACACTCCTGATTTGAGAGCCTCAAACTGCTGGAATGATAGCTGCTTGTTTAAGACTGGAAAACTACATAGACAACCATGACAGTTGACAAAAGTTGCAGATTTGTGAAAGGGGCTTTTAATGAGGGTACAATAGGATGGCTAAAAGATAAAGGCCAATAATCATATTCACCATTATCATTTTGTCATGAGTTTCCATGACAAACGTAACAATCGGCACAAAAGCCACGTTAAATGAACGATGATTCTCCAGAAATCTGCAATCCAAAGGAACCTATTATGCAAGAAAATCTGCCCATAACCATCATTATTTTTGGCGCTTCCGGTGATTTGACACACCGGAAATTGATTCCAGCGCTATTTAGTTCTTACAAAAAAGGGAAATTGCCAGAAAAATTTAATGTGGTGGGGTTTGCCAGACGTGATTGGAGTCACGAATATTTTCGAGAACAGCTCAAAGATGGCATGAATGAGTTTGCCGAAGAAATGTTTGAAGAGGAATTGTGGGAAGTTTTTCAACGCAGATTGTGGTATTTCAAAGGAGATTTGGACAGCACCGCCGACTTTGAAAAGATGCGTGCTTATTTGAATGACTTGGAAGATGGACATTCAAACCGGCTTTATTACCTGGCTACAGCCCCTAATTTCTTTGTGCCGATTGTAAAAAGTTTGGGGCAGGCTGGTTTGGCCCGGGAAGGGGGGAACGGCTGGCGGCATGTGGTTATTGAAAAGCCATTTGGACATGATTTGAAATCAGCACAGGAACTCAACGATGCCATTCATGGCGTTTTTCTGGAACATCAAATATACCGGATTGACCATTATCTTGGGAAGGAGACGGCGCAAAATATTTTGTATTTCCGTTTTGCCAACACGATTTTCGAACCAATTTGGAACCGCAATTACATAGATAATGTGCAAATCACGGTGGCGGAAAGTGTTGATGTGGGACATCGGGCGGGTTATTATGATCAAGCTGGTGTGGTGCGTGATATGTTCCAGAATCACCTGATGCAGTTGTTGGCTTTGGTGGCGATGGAGCCGCCCTCTTCATTTGAGGATGCTGATGCGATTCGTAATGAAAAGGTGAAGCTGTTTAATTCGATTCGACCTATTGATTTAGCCGACACGGTGCGCGCTCAGTATGATGGTTATTTGCAGGCAGAGCGCGTCGCCCCCCATTCACAAACACCGACTTATGCCGCTTTGAAATTGAATATTGATAATTGGCGTTGGCAGGGGGTGCCATTCTATTTACGGTCTGGTAAAGCGTTAACCGAGAAATGTTCAGAAATTATTATCCAGTTCAAAAAGCCGCCTCAATTGATGTTCCCCAGTTTAGATGATGGTGATTTTACGTCGAATGCGTTGTCGATTTGCATTCAGCCTGATGAGGGTATTCATTTGCGGTTTGAGGCGAAGGTGCCAGATTTAAAGACGACGGATTCAGTGGATATGGAATTTCATTATCGCTCTTCTTTTAGCGGTAATACGCTGCCTGATGCGTATGAGCGGTTGTTGATGAATGCGATTCGTGGTGATGCGGCGTTGTTTACGCGCAGCGACGGCATTGAGGCGGCGTGGCGGTTGATGGATCCTATTTTGCAAGGCTGGGAGACGGCAGCCGCGCCACCGATGGCAACTTATGAGCCAGGTTCGTGGGGGCCGGTGGCAGCAAATGAGCTTTTGGGCAAAAACGGCCGTTCCTGGCGGCATGATTGTGGACAACATACAGGGAACGGCCGTTAATTTTCGTACGTAATAGGGATGGGGAGAACGGCCGTTTCTGCTAAAATATGTCCGTTTGGCAGCAAGTAGCAAATTTTCTGCAAAAGGAGTTTTGCCTATGAACGGAAACACTCCGGCATTGCTGGCACTAGAGGATGGTACTCTCTGGCCCGGCGTCGGCTTTGGCGCAACCGGTGTCACCACCGGCGAAATCGTGTTTAATACCAGCCTTTCTGGCTACCAGGAAATTCTCACCGATCCCTCTTATCACAGTCAAATTATCACCATGACCATGCCCCACATCGGCAATTACGGCTGTACGCCGGAAGACGATGAAAGTGATCGCGTGTGGGCTGCCGGGTTGGTTGTGCGTAGTGTCAGCCCCATCGTCAGCAACTGGCGAGCCAATCAGAGCCTGCCCGATTATCTTGCAGAACGAGGCATTGTCGCCATTACAGATGTTGATACCCGCGCCCTTGTGCGGCACATTCGCACTCACGGCGCCATGCGCTCTGCCTTAGCCAATGACAACCCTGATCCCGCAGAATTGGTGGCGCTTGCTCGTCGTTCCCGTGATATGAACGGTCTCGATCTTGCCAAAGAAGTTACCTGCACCGAGCCATACGAATGGACAGAAGGCATGGCGTGGTGGGAACCGAATCGCCAATCATCAACTGGCAATCGACAATACCACGTCGTCGCCTATGATTTTGGCGTAAAACGTAACATTTTGCGCCAATTGGCTTCACGCAACTGTCGGATTACGGTTGTGCCTGCTACCATAACGGCCGTTCAAGTTATGGAGTTAGCGCCTGATGGTATATTCCTTTCAAATGGCCCTGGCGATCCGGCGGCCGTGACCTATGCCATTGACGCCGTGGCCGAACTCGTGGGGCAAAAGCCCATGTTTGGCATCTGTCTGGGACATCAGATTTTAGCCCTGGCTTTGGGTGCAGAAACCTACAAACTCAAATTCGGTCATCGTGGGGGAAACCAGCCCGTGCAAGTCGCCGAGCATAAGGGGGTGCAAATTTCTAGCCACAATCACGGTTTTGCCGTCGATGCCACCACCTTACCCCTAGGCGTTTCCATGTCACACGTCAACCTGAACGACGCCTGCTGTGAAGGACTGGTCGCCCCGGAAAAGAACGCCTTTTCCGTGCAATACCATCCCGAAAGCTCTCCTGGCCCCCACGACTCTGACGAACTATTCGACAAATTCATTGCTATGATGGCAGAAAACAGCTAACAGCTAACAATCAACAACTAACAGACTAACAGGACTACCATGGGAATTTTCGATATATTTAGCCGCACAAAAGTGCCTCAAATTGATGTGCGAGAAGCAAACAGCCGACTGAAAGCAGACAAAAATGTCATCATCGTTGATGTGCGCCAGCCAAATGAGACCAGTTCTGGCGTAGTGCCAGGCGCAAAACTGATTCCATTATCTGAATTTGGCAGCCGCATGAATGAACTGCCCCTCGATAAACCCATCTTGACCATTTGCCAATCCAGCCACCGCAGTCCCTTTGCGGCGCGGAAACTGGCAAAAGCTGGCTACGATGTCACAAATGTGTCAGGCGGCATGATGGCCTGGCGCAAGGCTGGTCTGCCCATAAAAAAACGATGACAAAATCGCAGGCGTTGATCGATTTTTGGAGACATGAGGAACAAGCCATTTTTGAAGGCTGGGATTTCTCTTATCTTGATGGGCGAATGCTTGAGGAATTGCCACCCTGGTCATATGAGCAATTAGCGACTGGGTTAATGGCTGATGCTGTCAACATGCTGGATATGGGTACGGGTGGTGGTGAACGGCTGCTTTTAATGCGGGCTGCCTGGCCTGAAACAGTGGTCGCTACGGAAGGGTATCCGCCTAATGTTAAATTAGCCCGGAAAACGCTAACCCCTTTTGGTGTAGAAGTGTTTGATGTACCCGGAGAGGTTCGAGCGGATTTACCATTTGAAAACGGCCGTTTTGATTTAATCATCAATCGACAAACTGGGTATGGTTTTTTTGAAGTAGCGCGGGTGTTGAAGGAAAACGGCCGTTTCCTCACCCAACAAATCGAAACAGCCTGGGCTTATGATCTCAAACGCGCCTTCGGCATTCAGTTGCCCCCCAAAGAACCATCCCTCATGCGAGCCTTGCGCTACCTCATTCAAACCGATTTGTGGGTCGAACATGCTCAATCATGGACAGGTTCCCTGAGCTTTACCGACGTCGGTGCTATTGTCTACTACCTCAAAGCCATCCCTTGGCTGGTTGAAGGTTTTTCAGTCGAAACCCATTTGCCTTATTTGTTGAAATTGCAAGAAAAAGTAGATCGTGGTGAAGAACTAAAATATTGTGCCGCCAAATATCTAATACAAGCGAAAAAACCAGCTTTCAGTAACCAGTAAAACAAAACTGCGCACTGAAAACTGAAACTGGAGAAAAATGCCCAAAAGAACAGACATCCACTCCATACTCATTCTCGGCTCAGGCCCAATCGTCATCGGACAGGCGTGTGAATTTGACTACTCCGGCGTACAAGCCTGTAAAGTCCTCCGCCGAGAAGGGTATCGCGTCATTCTCGTCAACTCCAACCCCGCCACCATTATGACCGATCCCGATTTAGCCGATGCCACCTATGTTGAGCCACTCACGGTCGAATTGGTGGAAAAAGTAATCATTGCTGAACGGCCGGATGCCATATTGCCAACAGTTGGCGGACAAACAGCACTTAACCTTGCCGTGCAGCTAGTAGAAACCGGCATCATGGAAAAGTATGGCATTGAACTCATCGGTGCAGATTGGGATGCTATCCGCATTGCTGAAGACCGCTCCCGTTTTAAGCTCGCCATGATAGAAGCAGGCGTGCCAGTTCCCCAAAGTCATTTCGTATATACGTTAGAAGGCGCACTGGAAATTATCGAAGAAATTGGCTATCCAGCCTTGATTCGCGCCTCCTTTACCATGGGCGGTTCCGGTGGTGGCGTGGCTTATGGCCCTGATGACTTCAAGGCAGTCGTTGAACATGGTCTGCGTGAAAGCCCTGTCAATGAAGTGTTAATTGAGCGCTCCTTGATTGGCTGGAAAGAGTATGAACTAGAAGTAATGCGCGACAAGGCCAACAACTTTGTCGTAGTTTGCTCCATCGAGAATATTGATCCGATGGGTGTGCATACCGGTGACAGCATCACCGTTGCCCCAGCCATGACCCTGACCGACAAGGAGTACCAATACCAACGCGACCTGGCGAAGAAAGTCATGGAAGCGGTAGGTGTGGAAACGGGCGGCAGCAACGTGCAGTTTGCCGTTAATCCTGACAACGGGGAAGTGATAGTCATTGAAATGAATCCGCGTGTTTCCCGTTCTTCGGCGCTGGCAAGTAAAGCAACGGGCTTCCCCATTGCCAAAATAGCCGCGTTGTTGGCCGTTGGCTATACCCTGGATGAAATTCCCAACGACATCACCAAAGAAACGCCGGCCAGCTTCGAGCCAAGCATCGACTACTCAGTGGTAAAAATTCCACGTTGGAACTTTGAAAAATTCCCCGGCGTAGACCCCACATTAGGGCCGCAGATGAAAAGCGTGGGTGAAGTAATGGCGATTGGCCGCACGTTCCCTGAGGCTTTAAATAAAGCATTGCGTGGACTAGATATTGGTCTGCCCGGATTTAGTCAGGCGCTTGTCGTTAAGAAAAGCAAGGATTCCGTTGCCTTGCAGAAAGCATTGCAAATCCCAACGGCACAACGCATGGCCCTGGTGGTAGAGGCGATGTTAGACGATATGTCTGATGAAGAAATTGCGGACGCGACCGGCTTTGATCCCTGGTTCCTCATTCATATGCGCCAGATTCTGGAGCTAGAGCAAGAGCTAGAGCGAGCGGGCGCACGTTTGGCTGAATTGTCTGATGCAGAACGGGAGTTTTTGCTGCGGCGGGCTAAACGGTTGGGTATTTCTGATGTCATGATTGCCACAGCATGGGGTATGGATGAGATGGCATTGCGCCAACTGCGTAAAAAGTTGGGTGTGGTGGCGGGTTATTATCGCGTTGATACCTGTGCGGCCGAATTTGAAGCCAATACGCCTTATCTCTATTCCACTTATGAACAAGGTGATGAAGCGTATCCTACAGATCGCAAAAAAGTGGTGATTTTGGGTGGTGGCCCAAACCGGATTGGGCAAGGTATTGAGTTTGATTACTGCTGCGTACAGTCCTGTTGGGCCTTAGCTGAAATGGGTTTCGAAACCATCATGATCAATTGCAATCCAGAAACAGTCAGCACGGATTATGACACGGCCGACCGCCTTTATTTTGAGCCGTTGACCTTGGAAGATGTGCTAAATGTGATTGATCTGGAGCAGCCAGAAGGGGTCATTGTGCAGTTTGGCGGACAGACGCCTATTAACCTGACAGCCGGATTAGCCGCCCAGGGCGTGCCCATTTGGGGAACACCGCCTGACTCGATTGACCTGGCGGAAGATCGCGGCCGTTTTGGGGAGCTGCTGCGCTCGTTGGATATTGATCATCCACAGTGGGGCATGGCCTATTCTATTGATGAGGCACGGGAAATTGTAAAGCGGATTGGGTATCCTGTGCTGGTGCGGCCATCGTTTGTGTTGGGTGGCCGGGCGATGGCGATTGCGTATGATGATGAGTCGTTAATCCGCTTTTTGGGTGAGGCGGCGCAAGTTTCGCCTGGTAATCCGGTGTTGATCGATCAGTTTATTGAAGATGCGTTTGAAGTGGATGTGGATGCCGTTGGTGATGGCGAGAATGTGGTGGTTGCGGGTGTGATGCAGCACATTGAAGAGGCGGGTGTTCACTCTGGGGATAGTGCCTGTGTGCTGCCACCATACAAAATCAGTCTGTTTCATATGAGCATCATCGGAGATTATACGGAGAAGCTGGGTAAGGCTTTGCGGGTGCGCGGTTTGATGAATGTGCAGTTTGCCATCAAGGATGACGTGGTGTATGTGATTGAAGTGAACCCGCGAGCCAGCCGCACAGTGCCGTTTGTGAGTAAGGCGACGGGGGTTCCGGTGGCAAGATATGCAGCACAAGCGCAAGCTGGCAAGACTCTGACGGAGCTGGGATTTACGAAAACGCCTGAAGTGGATGGTTTTTTTGTGAAGGAGGCGGTGCTGCCATTTAATAAATTCCCTGGGGCTGATATTCGTTTGAGTCCTGAGATGCGCAGTACGGGTGAGGTGATGGGTCATGCGTCTCATTTTGCTCATGCTTTTGCTAAGGCACAGTTGGCAGCCGGGACTATTTTGCCGATGAGTGGCGGGGCGCTGCTGACGGTGAATGATTATGATAAGTCGGCGGCGTTGAAGTTGGGACGAGATTTGCAGCGGATGGGTTTTGATTTGTATGCGACGGCGGGAACGGCCGTTTTCCTACAAAGAGCTGGCTTATCGGTAACTGCCGTTGCCAAAGCGTTTGGGTCTGGCGTAACCACAGTTGATGTGATTTCGGATGGTACAGTCAATTTGATTGTGAATACACCATTGGGGCAGCAAGCGTATGATGATCAGCAGGCGATGTATGCCGCTGCGATTCGGCATGGTGTGCCTTTGATGACAACCCTTTCCGCAGCACAGGCGGCCGTCAACGGCATCAAGGCGATGCGTGACAAGGATTTAACGGTGCGCAGTTTGCAGCGTCACCATCAGTAATCCATCAATATACGTCATGTTACGTATACGATATCCTGTATGATACCGATTTCAGATTGTTTTAGCTTATGTTAGACTTATGTTTATTGTTGTCTGGGGAGGCAACAAGTGAATATACAGGGACACTCCAGTCAAAAAAGAGGTCTGCCATACAATTGAGTCATGGCAGACCTCTTTGCTTTTGAGGGTTGTCTAGACTTGTTCATTATTAACTTTGTGATGTTGATTAAAGTTATCATGACGAACTTGTTTATGGATGGCTATTTAATCATATTTTTCAGGTGTAGTATCGATGGGAACTAAAGTGAAATCAGGCGGCGGGGTTGTAGACGTGCTCATTGTAGCCCAGCCCAGCCGGTTTCGAGATGGTTTAAAGGCTATTGTTCAGGCGCTGGCCTGGGTGGGAAAAGCTGGCACTGTGGAGCAATGGACGGCCGTTTCCGATTATGTTTTGCGTTATCAGCCAGCAATTGTCATTTTTGATATAAACGATCTGGCTCCGATTACCTGGGTGGAAGCTGGCTATTTACGGTCAGCCTGTCAGAATACGAAGTGTATTGCCATTATTGATCGAGCGCAGCAGCGCAGTATGGCGCAGGCGATGGAGACGGATGCTATTTTGTTACGCGGCTTTTCGACGGAGTTGCTCTATGATACGATGCGCACGTTGATTGTGGCGTATGATCCGGCCGTGCCGGTGACAGGGCCGTTGGGGCAGATTAGGTCGTAGTTTAGTTTTGAACGGCCGTTAACAATTCCCTGCCTATCGTTTCAATTCTGCTTAAATCAGTCTGGTTTTCCAAGACAATAACCACTGCTTCTCCCCCAGGTGTCGCCCCTAGATACCAGGTGTTCGTTGTTCCCTCTGGCCCAGATAAAACCAAAGTGCTGAACTCAATGATACCATCTGTTTGCGGGAGTGCTTGCAGAATCGTAGCGGCTGTTTGGGGGGAAACGGCCGTTTTTTCCTTGTCTGGTTCTAGTGCCACAGGTTCCCAGTCTCCGGCCTCATTTTGAATATGGCTGACAAGACGAAGCGGCAGGAAACGGCCGTTATTGTTCAAAGCCAACCAGGCTACAGCCACTTGCAGCGGCGTTACAATCAAATTATCTTGCCCAATCGTGGTCTGGGCAGCGTTTGCCAGGGCAGGGTAAGTTGCCGTTTCTGTATTGAGCGGCAGAACGGGCTGACTGGTGAGGTTGAAACTGGCGAAGGCATTTTCCAGATTAGCCAGTGACAGGGTATCTGCTAGATCACGCATAGGCCCAGGGCAGCGATGGGTGAGAACATCTTGCCATGTGGCTGATTCCGGGGCTGTGCTGGCACAATAGGTGGCCGTGTCATTGATTAAAACGGGTCGATTGGGATGATCGACAGTTTCTGTTAACGCTACAAAGCCCTGGTCGTCGGCAAAGGCGAGAATAAATGGTTGCAATACCATGCCCGGTTGATACTGTCCCTGGGTGATACGATTGAGCAGGGGCGCTTCTTCGTCTGCCAGCAGCGTATCAAACAATTCGCGTAGTTGATTGGGATCGTAACCGGGATGGCTCACCAGAGAGACAACATCTGCCGCCTGCTCTGCTTGGGAGAACAGGATGAGCGCCCCATTTTGATCTTCCATAAGGTCTTCGGCCAGCATTTGTATGTCGGCATCCAGTGTGATCTGAATATCTTGCCCCACTTGTGGCTCATGCAGCGCCAGCCGCCACAATTCTTCCCAGCCGTTGTGGCTGTCGCCACGCAAGATGGGGTTGAAACTATCTTCGACGCCGCTGGTGCCGTGGCGGAAGCTGTAGTAGCCAACGGCCGGGCCGATGGCGGGGTAGGGATAGTGCCGTTGTAAATCATCCTGGGGACCAACTGTTTCGGCGAGGGAACGGCCGTTTTTATCTAAAATGCGTCCACGTTGAATTTGTAAGGCAGCGTCTACCTGTCTTGGGTTATCATCCCGCGCCAAAATATCATCAGCACGCAAAACAGCCCAAAATATCAATGAAAAAGCGGTGAGCATGAAGGTGATGAGAATCAGCCGGGCGACTTGTTGAATGTTGTGTGTGGTTTGCATGGGGCTTAAAAATCTTCAACAGTTCCGGATAAAAATAGCAGCAGCCCCAACATGACACTGCTGATGAGCAAGGAACTGCCGCCGTAACTGACAAAGGGGAGTGTGACTCCAGTAAGTGGGAGCAATTTGGTGACACCACCCATAATGAGCAATGTTTGAGCGGTAAACAAGATGGTGATGCCAGCGGCCAGGTATCGGTAAAACGGCCGTTGTGTCAAAATTGCCAGTTTCAATCCCCGATAACTCAACAGCAAAAAGCAAATAGTAACGCCCATGCTGCCAATCAAGCCCCACTCTTCGGCAATTGCGGCAAACACAAAGTCAGAATGGACGACGGGAATATAAGTGGGTGAACCCAGCCCCGCACCCTGCCCAAAAACATGCCCTGCGGCCAAGGCATACAGCGATTGCACAATCTGAAAGGCGCGATCATTGGCATCGGGCCATGGATTCCACCAGGCATCAATACGCAGTGCCACCAAGTCTTGAAAGGCAAAATAGGCAAAAATGCCAGCAATTATCATTAAGCCAATACCCAGCAGCACATAACGTCTGTCACCTGTTGCCATATAGAGCAAGGTCAAGAAAACCATAAAAAAGAGAGTTGCTGCCCCTAAATCACGCTGCCAGACGAGCAAGATGATGCAAAACCCCCACATGAGCAGCAGCGGCGCCAGATAGGGCAGGGAGCCAAGCAGCCCGTTGGTGTGGGTGCTAACGCGCAGCAGTTCTTCCCGTTCTTCAAAATAACTGGCGAGGAAGATGATAAGCAGCAGTTTGAGTAGTTCAGAGGGTTGAAAATAAACCTGACCGATGAAGGGAATGGGCAGCCACAAAGCCGCACCATAGCCGGAGGGGTTGACGCCAAAAATCAAGGTGGCTGCCAGCAAAAGCAGCCCCAGCGTAAGCCAGGTATACCGGTAACGGCGCAGCCAGCGCAGATTTCTGGGGAGGATGGCAATGGCAAGGAAAACGGCCGTGCTGAGAATTAACCAAATCAGCTGCCGCCCTAAAAAGTTAACAGCCAACCGGTCAATCAAAATCAGACCCCAGCCGGTTAGGAAAGCAAACAGAGGGAAGATATACGGGTCGCGTTGGGGTTTATAATGGTAAAGCATGAGGTGGGAAACGGCCGTTAAGCCCAACCAGGCTGCGGGTGCCCATAAATGCATCCAGGAAACTGCGCCTTCAACACTCAAGCTCAGGACAAAGGCGTTTACAAATACAAAAGCCGCCGCCAGAATTAGCAACAATCTCTCGCGACGGCCGTTTTGCTCTTGCGCTTCTTCAATAACCAATAACTGCATAAAATTAATCGAGATACTTGCTTACAAGCGGTGCCAACGCTGCACGTTTAGATGCAGGAATTTTATTGCGATTTGTGATCAGGGCATCCTTGAGTGCATGATGAGCCGCAAAATCGCCAACCCAATCATCCATATTGGCAACAAGATGACTGATAGCACTTTGCGCCAGGGTCGTATTTCCCATCAAAGTGCGGATCACCTTCTCCACAGTGACAGGCTCCTCTTCATGATGCCACACATCGTAATCAGTGATGTGAGCCATGCACGCATAGGCAATCTCGGCTTCGGCAGCCAAATAGGCTTCCGGACTTGTCGTCATGCCAATGATGCTCATGCCCCAACTGCGGAACACATTTGACTCCCCTTTTGTGCTGAAACGTGGCCCCTCAATGGTGATAAACGTCCCGCCATCATGAACTGCGCCGCCACTCGCCTTCACCGCTTCAGACACAACTTTGCTCAATTCTGGTGAAAATGGCTCTGCAACGGTGACATGCGCCACTAAACCGCCATCAAAAAACGAGGTTTCTCGCTTTTTCGTGTTATCAAATAACTGGTCTGGAATCACAACATGCCCAGGCGCTAATGCTTCTTTAAGCGAGCCGCAGGCGCTTACAGCGATAATGTATTTAACGCCTAAAGTTTTGAGGGCAAAGATGTTGGCACGATAGGGTACTTCCGTGGGGGTAAGTACGTGTCCACGGCCGTGGCGTGGCAAAAAAGCAATGCGCCGACCATGCATAGTGCCGACGATAATTGTGTCAGACGGCTTGCCAAAAGGTGTTGTCACGTCAATTTCTTCAAGATTGGTCAGATCGGCTATATCGTACAAACCACTGCCGCCGATGACAGCTAATTCAATAGGGGTCACGATGTTTTCTCCTGAGGATAAAATGCCGGGTATGGCGTATTGATGAAGTGTATCATATTCGTTGAGATTTTATGATTTCTGAGATGCCGCCAATTGTTCTTGTAATTCCTGTAGACGCTTTTTGGTGACTTGCTGCATCTGTTTGATAAATTTTTGCTGCTTTTCTATGATTTGTTTTGCTTCTTGCAGTTGAATATCACGCTCAACCAATGTTGCCTGGATTTCTGCTAGTCGATCTCCCTGGCTTGCTGTTTCATTTAGATAATGCGCCAGCTCTTTTTCGCTGGCGTCAAGTTGTGAGCGTTGTATTTTCAAAGCATGGTTTAGCTCTTTTTGATCCTGAGAGGCTTGTTTTTTCTGATTTTGCAAGGTCTCTTGGATTTTTTTGATTTCTTCTTTCTGTTTTGCAAACTGTTCTTGATGGTTGAAATTTTCTTTTTGTAACGCTTGAATTTCCTGGTCTCGTGCTGCCAGGGCAGCGCGAATTTGTGTAAGTTCTCTTTGGGCTGTTTCCAGACTGGCCTGGTTCCATAGCAATTGTTCCTGAAGCTGTTCTGCCCGTTCTTCAGATTGCAATAATCTATTGCTTAAGTCGTTTAGCTGATTCGATGACAGCAGTTTGGTAGGCTGCTGTTGGATGGCTTCAATGTCGGCATTGGCTTTTTTCCAGCGGGCATGAAGCTTTTTGTAATGGAGGCGAGCGTCGAGGACTTCTTCTTCTTTTAGTGAGAGTTGTTGGGTGAGTTGTTCGAGTTTTTCTGTTAGTTCTTTTTCAATGGTTTCAGCGTTTGTTTTGAGATCGCTTTGCTGGCTGACAAGTGTTTGGATGGTTTCATCGCTTTTGGCGAGTAAGGATTGAGCCGAAAGGCTGTTTTCAAGTTGTTGTTCTAACTCGTCTACTCGTGTTTGTGCTTCACCCCATTCTTTTTCAAGCTGCTTGCGTTGATCACGCAGCATGGCGATCACATCGTTGTTTTCCTGGATTTGCCGATTGGCTTTGTTGAGTTCATATTGCAGTTCTGTTACTTTTTGTTCATTGGTTTCGGCAAATTCTTGCCAACGCAGCAGGGCATCTTCCTGATCGGAGGTGTGCACGAGACTGGCTTGTAAGGCTGTTTCGATATTATGGACGCGTCCGGTTAAGGTATCGACTTGGATGAGCGCTTCTTCCAGGTGGGTGTCAACACCTGCTTTGGCGGATTGAATTTCTGCAAGGGATTCTTCTTTTTCTGCATGAGATAATTGTAGTTTTTCTAAGGCTATGGTGGTTTGTGCCAACAGGTCTTGGGTGCTGGCGAGTTCTTCTGATTGGCGCTTGAACTGGGAATTGCGTGTTTGCAGGGTTTCTTTTGTTTCGTCGGCTTCTTTTTGAATGGCGTCTAACAGGGTCTGGGTGGTTTTTAGCTCTTCGCGGATTAGTGTGAGTTGGTTGTTTGTTTCGCCTGCCATTTCGGAGAGACGTTGATCGAAGGATTCTTCAAGTTCGGTGCGGGCTGCCAGGGCAACGGCCGTTTCCATTTGCAGTTGGTGCAGGGCATCCAGACGGTCGCGGTCTAGAATTTTCTTGTGTTCGGGTTTGAGCGTGCTTGGGGAATCGCCATTTTCGAGCAGAGGTGGAACCGTTGTGTTTTTAGCGAGAAATTCTTTCAGTTCTGCGTCTGTGATGCTGGTGAGCCAGCCACGCAATTTGCCCCCAGACTCCAGTTGGAAGTGGGCGGCGTACACATCTCCCCAAACCGCACCACCGGAAGAAACGACGACATCACGGCCAATGGCGGAGCCTGACAGCAGCCCCAGTATCATAATTTGGGGCGCCACGATATTGCCTACCACCGTCGAGCCAGCAGGAATGGCGATAGGCTGGCTTTCCAGAATATCGCCGACGTGGTAGCCAGCATATTCCTTCCAGGCTTGCCCACGTTTAAAGCGGGAAAATAAATTAAGATTGTTTTGGTTGCTGTTTGTTACTGTCATTATCTTCGTCGTTTACGGTTGCATGTAATTATAACAGTTGAATCAGAAACCTGTACTATTTTCCTGCATGGCTTTTTGGATCGTTATGAAGGCTTTAAGAATTAACCGTAAGATGTATGGGAATAGAAAAATTTAAAAATCGATTTTGTGTTTAAAATCAATTATGGCAAACACAACCTGTCAAAATAGCGTTGATGAGTTAACAGGTTCGTTTGTCAGGACGTTTCCAAAGTCGATTAAAAGAAAAGGCTTAACTTTGTTAATATGGGATTCA
>JACSSI010000544.1 GCA_014879345.1 Anaerolineae bacterium
GGCCTCTGTTTGCACGGATTTATGTCAATTACAATACTACCCCCTTATTTTTGCACAAAAATAAGGTGAAAGACTTTCTATCATTGCTCTTCGTACATGAGCAACGGGACTGGTTAATCCATCCAGAATTGATTCTTTAGATGGTTCTTCAGGAGTCTTTTTTTCTTCATCAAACAAATAGGCAAGCACACCAGCAATAAAGAGTATTAAAACAATTATCCATAAAACTGATCCTGTCATGACAAATTCGCTTACCTAATTGAAATTTTCTTTGCTTACAATCGATACGAATCAGACTGCAAATGGTTGTAATAAGTAAAAGCTCTTAAATCACATTGTACACCGGCATGCAAGGATATGGATTGCATCTCTCAAGCTAAATTTTACTATTCACCTTCATCCGCCAGCATTGGAATCTCTTCACCAGCAGCTGCTTTGAATTGCATCTGGTAAAGACGTGTATACAAACCAGCAGCATCTTCGAGCAGGGAAGCATGTGTGCCTTGCTCCACTACCTTGCCATCATTTAGCACCAAAACCCAATCCGCGTTGACAATCGTGCTGAGGCGGTGGGCAATAACAAACGAGGTGCGCGCTTGCATCAGGCGATCCAGCGCCTCTTGCACCAGGCTCTCACTTTCACTGTCCAGGGAAGAAGTCGCCTCATCCAGAATGAGGATACGCGGGTCTTTGAGGATGGCGCGGGCAATAGCGATGCGCTGACGCTGGCCGCCGCTCAGTTTAACACCTCGTTCGCCAACGAAGGTATCGTATCCCTCAGGCAAATCATTGAGAATGAAGTCGTGAGCGTTGGCCGCTTGAGCAGCGGCTTCGACTTCTTCGCGGGAGGCATCTAAACGGCCGTAAAGAATGTTGGCGTAGACGGTATCGGAAAAAAGAAGCGTCTCTTGAGGCACTATGCCAATTTGCACGCGCAAGCTGTGCAAGTCAACTTCCCGAATATCGTAGCCATCGACCAGCACCTTGCCAGCATCCGCATCCCAAAAGCGCGGAATGAGGCTGATGAGGGTGGACTTGCCTGCGCCACTGGGGCCGACGAGCGCCACCACTTGTCCTGGTTTGGCGGTAAAGCTGACGTTTTTGAGAATGGAAACGGCCGTTGTGTAAGCAAAACTAACATCCTCAAACACCACCTCACCCGTCACCGCAGGCAGTTGCAGGGCATTCGGTTTAGACACAATATCTGGCTCCGTGTCGAGCAAGTCGAAAAGACGCTCCGTCGCCCCAATCGCGCTCTGGAAACGGGCATATAAGCCAGCCAGCGACGCAATCGGTGCGGCCACCATCATGGTATACACCAGATATGCAACCAGATCACCGGCCGTTAATTGCCCTTGCATCACTTCATACGCGCCAAACCAAAGCGTAATCGTAATCGAGGCGAACGCCATGAAACCAATAATGGGACCTAGCGTAGCACCAATTTTGGCACGGCGCATCGCCGCTTCATAGGTCTCATCGACTTTGGCTGAAAAACGGCCGATTTCATATGCTTCCCGCGTAAATGACTTAACAATACGCACCCCCGAAACCGTCTCTTCAACCACGTTAGCAGCCTGTGCCAGAGCATCTTGCACCGCTTTCGATTCCCGTCGGATTTTGCGCCCCAACCACACCATCGTCAGCGTGATAAAAGGAATGCCAAGCAAAATGATCACCGTCAGACGCCAATCGAGCCAAAATAGCAAAATAGCCGCACCAATCAAAGTCAATCCCTGGCGCAGCAAGGCGACCAAATCATCGGTGATGGCAGATTGCAACTGCTGCACATCATTGGTGATGCGCGACACCACTTCACCCGTGCGGTGGTCAGTAAAATAACGGAGCGACAAGGTTTGGATATGCGAGTAGACCTGCACTCGAATATCGGCCACGGCATTCTCGCCCACATAGGCCAGAGAGATCTGGTTGACAAAGCTGAATATTGCCTGCAAGATAAAAACGATGAACAAGCCAGCAGCCAGCATATTGAGCTGCGGTACATCTGACTCCACCACAATCAAGTCCACCAAATTGCGGATCACCAGCGGTAAAATCAGGCCAAGCCCCACGCTAAACAGCAGCGCAATGATGGAAACGACCATCCACGGCCAATACGGACGCACATATTGCAATAAACGGCCGTAGGTGCTCATATCTTTGCGTGTCAGCCGGGCTTCTTGTTCTTTTTCTGGGTTTGTTTCGTATTCGCGACCCATTCGCCGCATTCGAAGTGCCATTTAGTCACTTAGTCCTTAGTCGGTTAGTCGATTAGTTGATTAGTATTGTAGTCATTGGTGATCAGGGATCGGTTTTCAGTCACTCACTGTTTACTGTCCACTGTTCACTGGTTTTTCTTGCTATTTCGATAGAGAATAATACTCAACATCATGGAGGTTGTCATTTTATGAGTGAACAGAAGAAGGTTGCCCTTTTTGTTACATGTCTGGTGGATCAGATGATGCCAGAGGTGGGCGTCAATACGGTTAAACTGCTGCGACGGGCTGGTTACGAGGTCACATTTCCCCCTAATCAGGTGTGCTGCGGACAGCCGTTTTTCAACAGTGGTTTTCGGGAAGAAGCTAAAAAACTGGCTAGAAAAACGATTGATGCACTGGCTGAGGAAACGGCCGTTGTCCTGCCTAGCGGTTCCTGCACCACCATGATTCGCAAAGAATACCCCCATCTCTTTGAAGATGAACCCAAATATTACTATCGCGCCCTCCGTTTATCCCAAAAAACCTACGAACTGGGCGAATTTCTCGTCAAAATCGCAGAATGGCATCCAGAATTGCTTGCCTCAGAAAATGACGAAACCATTACCTATCATGATTCCTGCCACATGTGCCGCATGTTGGGGCTTAAAGATGAACCAAGGCAATTATTAAACGAAGCAGGCTACACCATCGACGAAATGGCTGAATCAGACATTTGCTGCGGCTTTGGCGGCTTATTTTCCGTACGCATGAAAGAAGTCTCCAATGCCATGACCGCCAAAAAAGTGGGGCAAGCCGAGTCAACCAATGCCACAACACTCGTCACATCAGACCCCGGCTGCTTAATGCAAATGCGGGGCATGATTCCCGACGACAGCGATCTAAAAGCAGAACATATCTCCACGATGCTGGAAAAGGTGACACGATGAGCGCAACAGGTCACAGTTCCATCCAAGAATTCCGACAAACGGCAACGATTGCCATCGACGATATTCGTTTAGCCACCACCCTGGAAGGGGCGACCGGCCGCTTCCGCGACCATCGCGTTCAGGCGCTAGCCAACTATCCGCAAGTCGAAGCAGTGCGCGATCATCTCAAAAAGATTCGCGCCGCCACGTTGTCCAATCTAGCGGAACATTTGGAAACCTTTGAGTGGAATGCCACAGCCGCCGGGGCGCAAGTTCATTGGGCAGCCGATGCCGCAGAAGCCAATCGCATCATCCTGGAGATAGCGGAAAAACACAAGGTTTCTCTAGTCGCCAAGAGCAAGTCGATGGCGACCGAAGAAATCAAGCTCAACGAGGCGCTGCAAAACGCCAACATTTCTCCTGTAGAAACCGACCTGGGCGAATGGATCATCCAGCTATCCAATGAGCCGCCATACCACATCATCGGCCCTGCCATCCACAAAACGCGGGGGCAAGTGGCAGAACTTTTTGAACGGGAATCCGGCAAGCCAATGGACGCCAACGACATTCCCGCCCTCACTGAAGCCGCGCGACAGATGCTGCGGAAAGAGTTCCTCGCCGCCGACATGGGCGTCAGTGGCGCTAACATCGCCGTCGCCGAAACGGGCAGCATCGTCCTTGTGACCAATGAAGGCAATGGGCGCATGGTGACGAGCGTGCCGAAGGTGCATGTGGCAGTGATGGGCATCGAAAAGGTCGCTCCCGACTGGGATGCGGCGGCAGCGTGGCTGTCATTACTTGCCCGCAGCGCTACCGGCCAGCCGCTCTCCATTTACACCACTGTGCTCACCGGCCCCTCCCGTGAACTTGACCCCGATGGCCCGGAAGAGATGCACATTGTTTTGCTGGATAACGGCCGTTCCAAACTCGTCGGCACCCCCTATGAAGAAGTCTTACAATGCTTGCGCTGTGGCGCATGTTTGAACATCTGTCCGGTGTATCGGGTGGCAGGCGGCCATGCGTATGGCAGCCCCTACAGTGGCCCGATTGGCGCCGTCG
>JACSSI010000545.1 GCA_014879345.1 Anaerolineae bacterium
CAGGAAATCCTGATCGGCGTCTAAGGGCGGTTGATTGCCAGCAAATTGTTCAATAATACGGCTCTGGCAATCTGGGCCAGGGCGTGTGCCTGATTCTGCACAAATTTCAGCGTCAATGATGCCTGGCGGTCGCACAAAGTCCAGTGGTTGTTTGTCGGCGTGGAACTGGCTCATGTAGCTGTTCCAAATGGGCGCTGCCAATCTGTAGCCAGACTGCCCGGGTCCGATTGGTTGATTGCTGGTATTGCCCACCCAAACGGCCGTTACCACATGCGGCGAGTATCCAATTGTCCAGGCATCACGTACATCATTGGCCGTAGACCCAGATGTTCCCGTTTTCACGGCTACGCGATGACCAGGAATCTGCAATAAATTATTGAGGCCAAACTCCGGCTGGCGGGCATTATTGTCTGACAAGATACTGCTCAAGAGATAGGCATGTTCCTCCCGCACCACTTGCGCCTCAGCGGCCGTGGGCAGCACATGCTCATACAATAAATTACCCAACGAATCTTCAATGCGTGAAATTGTAAACGGCTCAATATAACGACCCTGATTGGCTAACGCCGCAAAAGCACCTGCCATTTGCAAGGGTGGCACTTCACCCCCGCCCAACGCCAAAGATAAACCATAATCACGCGGCTGCCCCACCTCATCACAACCCTCGTCTGACAAGGCTGTCAGGCCAACCTTCTGCACATTGGCAATAAACTGACACACGCCCACATATTCCAACGCCTTCACAGCCGGAATATTATATGAATTTCCCAACGCAGAACGCAGCCGCAGCGGGCCATGAAATTCATCGTCATAATTTTTAGGCACATATGGTGGATTCGTGCCATTTGGGAACTGCGTTTCCACATCCCAGATTAGCGTCGAGGGCGTCCAGCCATTTTCCATCGCCGAAAGATAAACCACAGGCTTAATGCTGGAACCAGGCTGGCGCGGAGCCAGCACCATGTTCACCTGCCCATCAATCTCCTCATCAAAAAAGTCGATGCTGCCCACCAGTGACAAGACTTCACCAGTATCTGGCTTAACAGAGACCAACGCCGCATTGTTAGCCCCACCCGCCTGAACAGCGCCCCGGTTTTCAGACAAGGTATGGATAGCCAGGTCTTGTGCGGTTGGATCCATGGTGGTGTGAATACGCAAGCCGCCTCGATAAATCGCCTGCGCTCCAAGCAAATCTTCCGCCTGTTTCAACGTCGTGAAAACAAAGTGCGGATATTGAATTTGCTGTATGTTCGGCGTCATTTGGTAGATACGGGTGCTCATCTCGTTGAGCGCCGCCGTTGCTTCCTCGTAGGTCACGTACCCTTCGTCCAGCATCAAAGTCAACACTTCCCACTGCCGCCCAATAGCCAATTCAGGCGCAGTATAGGGATCCCAGGCGGCCGGCGCCTGGGGCAGCCCAGCCAACAAGGAGGCTTCTGCCAGGGTCAGGTCTTTGGCTGGTTTGTCGAAATAAGTCTGGGAAGCAGCTTCGATACCGTAGGCAAGATTGCCATAGTAAATTTCGTTGAGATACAGCTCTAAAATGGTTTCTTTTGGATATGTTCGGGTTAGTTCTGCCGCTAAAATGATTTCACGGACTTTACGGCGAACGGTACGTTCGGCACGCTCTTCATCATCAAGCAGCACCGCCCGCACAAGCTGCTGGGTGATGGTGCTGGTTCCCGCCGGAGATTCACCTTCGCGTGCCGCTTGCAGCACAGCACGAGTCAGACCAATGGGGTCAAAGCCAGGATTGTCCCAGAAACGGGAATCTTCGGTAGCGATGGTGGCCTGGATGAGGTAAGGGGAGATTTGGTCGAGGGTAACACGGGTGCGGTTGCCCGTATTTGGATCCGCCTGGGCATAAATTTGGGTACCGTTTCGGTCGTAGATGCGTGCTGTTTCAAAGGAACTTGCTTTGGCTTCCAGATCACCCACTGAGGGCAGGTCGCTGGCAACACTGCGGTAGCCAATGAAGGCGGCGGCGATGCCCAGGGTGATAAACAGAAAGAGTCCTATCAAGCTGATGATGAAGCCTTTCATGAAGCAGCCGCGATAATCACGACGGCGTTTGGGTTTCGGCGTGGGTGTTTTTGCCTGTGAGGCAACGGCAACTTTGGGTGCGTCTGGTGGTGAAGACGGCCGTTCTGCCTTACGTACTGGTGGTGGTTGCTGTGATTGCTGTTGTCGTATCGGCGAGGCTGGTGTTTCTGCACGTGCAGGAGGAGCCTGCGTGGATGCCTCATCCGGACGGGGTGGCCGCTGAACAGGTCGGTAGAGGATGGTTGGTGCCTCATCGTTTGGGGTGCGGCTGCCAGGGATAGCCACCCGAGGACTGACAGTTGTGGCATCCATATCGGTTTCAAACGGCCGTTCTTGCGGAGTCATCTCTTCAGGTGTAAGCGGCAGCGGCACGGGTTGCCTTGCCGGTGGCTGTGCGGGCGCAGGTGATTCAGTCAGCGTTGGTTGATCAGTAGACGCAAGCGCCGATTGTGGCGGAAACAATGTTTGGGTCGGCTCTTCACTGGTGGGCAATTCTGACCCATCATCAGCCATCTCCGCCATCAAATCCAAGAGAGAAATCGTTTGGATATCATCTTCGTCGCGGGGCGTGTCTGGTTTTTGTGTCGGTTCGGTGTGCTGCGTGTCTTCTTCGTGTCTTTCGTTTTCGTCGCTCATCTTATCCTTAAAACGTCCTCGGGACGCGGACTTCCTGACTTTAATTTGCGTACTTCGCGGTAGCCATCATTTCAAAAAAGCAGTTTCACTTTACGACTCTGCAACTCTGCAACTTTGACTCTATTCCGCCTTGCTCTTCACCAACATGACCCATTCGCCACGTTGTACCACTTTGTCTTCCTGGTTTAAGACGTTGTACTTCATGGTTATGTTCCCGCCCCCTAACCGACGAAAGAACTTTTTGTCAATGATTTCAATTTGCACGCGGATGGTATCGCCAAAAAAGATAGGCAGACTAAATTTACAAGTCAGTTCCCGAAAAGCCAGCGTCGTGCCTTCGATGATGCCGGATTGTACAGCCAGGCCCGTGGCAATCGACTGCACCAACATGCCATGCGCCACTCGTTTTTCAAATGTATCCTGCGCGGCATGTACCGCGTCGATGTGAATAGCGTTGAAATCGCCAGATAAACCTGCAAAATTGACCACATCCGCTTCGGTGATGGTGCGGCTGGCGGTTGCCATTTTTTGGCCGATTTCAAATGCTTCAAAGTACATGCCTCGGGGTTGATAGGTTAACAAGTCACTCATGGAAACTCCTACGCCTCACTGGCTGCTAATTTTTCAGCTTCATCAGCCACAATGAGTCGTTCGATAAATGGGTCGAGGTCGCCGTCCATAACGGCCGTTAAATTATAACTTGAATACCCAATACGATGATCCGTCACTCGGCTTTGCGGGTAATTATAAGTGCGTATCTTTTCACTACGGTCGCCGCTGCCCACCTGCGATTTGCGGTCAGCCGACAACGAGGCATTTTGTTTATCCTCTTCCATCTCCTGCAAACGTGCTTGAATAATCGCCATACCCAATCGCTTATTTTGCGTCAGGCTGCGTTCCGATTGAATTTTAACGGACATACCTGTGGGCTTATGCACAATCCGCGCCGCCGTCGCATTTTTCTGCATATGCTGCCCCCCGGGACCAGCAGAAAAAGTTGCTGTAATTTCCAAATCGTTTTCATCCAGCGTAATTTCCACTTCATCCACCTCAGCCATCACCGCCACCGTCGCCGCACTGGTGTGGATACGCCCTTGCGATTCAGTCACCGGCACACGCTGCACGCGATGCACCCCGCTTTCAAACTTCATACGCGAAAAAGCCCCTTTGCCGCGCACACCCAGCACCACTTCTTTATAACCACCTACGCCCGTTCTGTTTTCATCCAGCAACTGCGTTTTCCAACCCACTGACTCTGCATAACGGGTATACATACGCAGCAAATCTCCGGCAAAAATACCTGCTTCATCCCCACCCGTGCCAGCACGAATTTCAATATACACATTTCTGTCATCACGGGGGTCTTTGGGAACAAGCAGTTTGCGCATTGTTTGCTCAAGCTGCTCTATTTCAGCCGTCAGCGCATCAATTTCATCACTCGCCAGCGCCCTCATCTCCGGATCAGCTTCCATCGACTGCATTTCTTTGGCTTCGGCTAATTCTT